>NZ_JASHHB010000009.1:0-108504 GCF_047460035.1 Streptococcus mitis
GTTTTCGGAACTTTGAAAACTTCAAAAAAAGGATTTTTATCGCTATCAACATCAAAAAAGAAAGGACGAATTTCGTCCTTTCTAGATCTTAGCTTTTCTTCAACCCACTACAGTTGACAAAGAGCCAAATGATTTTGGGACAACATCAGACAGTGACTGCCAATCGTAAACTGAGCAAAACTGTCATCAACATAATCGGATTTTTTATCCAAAATACGCTCCAAGTCAGCACAGACTTGTGGAACATCGGAAACGATAATATCTAATTGATTTAAATTCATTTACTATCCTCCATAAAAAGACCGGATTGCTCCGATCTTTTTAAGTTTCGCTCTAAGAAAATCAAAGAATAAACAAGGCATCGAACCGCAGGCAGTACTGAAGTACGGCAAGGTGAAGATAACACAGTTTAAATTTGATTTTCGACGAGAGGAATTATTTAATTGCGCGTGATTGCAATCCTTCTTCTTCCAAGAAGAGGCGGAATGGTACGAGTTCTTCTGCTTCGTATTTTTCCTTGAAAGCTTTGATTGCTTCTTCTGAGTGAAGTTTTGGATCCAATTCAAGTACTTCTACTGGAAGTGGACGGTGTGGAGTGATGCGAGCATCGATAACAACAGTTTTACCTTCTTTGCTCAATTTAACAGCTTCTGCAACAACTGCATCGATGTCTTCGATACGGTCAACTGTAAATCCAACAGCTCCTTGAGCTTCAGCGATTTTCGCATAGTCAGCATTAGGGAAGTCACAACCAAACAAGTGTTTGTTTGTGTCTTCGTATTTGTCCTTGATGAAGGCATATTTACCATTTGAGAAGACAACGTTGATAACTGGAAGGTCGTATTGAACGTTTGTGATAACGTCTGGGTAGCACATGTTGAATGCACCGTCACCCATGATGTTCCATACTTGACGATCTGGATTGTCTTTCTTAGCAGCGATACCACCAGGAAGGGCAATACCCATTGTCGCAAAGAGTGGAGATGTACGCCACATGTTCTTAGGTGTCATGTGAAGGTGACGAGTAGATGTTTGAGTAGTGTCACCTACGTCGATTGAATAGATAGCGTCTTGATCAGCATGTTTGTTGATTGCATTGTAAACTTGATACAATTGCAATTCACCCTCAGTTTTACCTTCGAGTTTGTTCATGTAATCACGCCAGTTTTGGTTATTCTTAACGTTTGCACGCCACCATGGAGTAGATTCAACTGGATTCACTTTGTCAAGGATTGCTTTCGCTGCTTGACCTGCGTCACCAAGGATTGAAGCGTCAAGGGCGTGACGTTTACCAAGTTTGTAAGGGTCAATATCAACTTGGATGAATTTTTCAGTGTTCTTGAATGCTTCATAAACTTCAGCAAATGGGAAGTTTGAACCAAGGAAAAGAACTGTGTCTGCTTCAAAGACCACTTCGTTGGCTGGTTTCCAACCAACACGGTAAGCAGAACCTGTCAAACCTTCATAGTTCCATTCGAAAGCTTCAAAGTTTTTACCAGTTGTGATGATTGGTGCTTTGATTTTACGTGACAATTCAGTAATCACTTCACCAGCTTTCACACCACCGTAACCAGCGTAAATAACTGGACGTTCAGCATTGTTCAAGATTTCAACAGCTTTGTTGATTTCAACTTCGTTCAAAGCAGGAGCGATGAATGAACGTTCGTATGAACCTGAACCGTAGTATGAATTTTCGTCGATTTCTTGGAAACCGAAGTTTACTGGGATTTCAACAACAGCTGGACCTTTTTTAGAAACTGCAGCACGGCAAGCTTCGTCGATTACTTTTGGCAATTGCTCAGCGTAAGCTACACGTTTGTTGTATACAGCGATACCGTTGTACATTGGGTTTTGGTTCAATTCTTGGAAAGCATCCATGTTGAGTTCGTTAACTGGACGTGATCCAAGGATCGCTAGGAATGGAGTGTTATCCATAGCTGCATCGTAAACACCGTTAATCAAGTGAGTCGCACCTGGACCACCTGAACCAACTGCAACCCCGATTGAGCCGCCGAATTTAGCTTGCATAACCGCTGCAAGAGCACCTGTTTCTTCGTGACGAACTTGCAAGAAACGGATATCTTTGTCTTCAGCCAAAGCGTCCATCAATGAGCTGAGTGTTCCTGATGGGATACCATAGATTGTGTCTACGCCCCATGTTTTCAATACATTAAGCATTGCTGCAGATGCAGTAATTTTCCCTTGAGTCATAATGATAACTCTCCTTCAAATATTTTTAAATCTACTAAAAAAGGTTTCATATAGTTTTTGAAAACGTTTCAGTAAATTTTTACAATACTAATTTATCACATTTATTTTGACTTTACTAAGAATCTGCTCAGAAGTTTTTATTCTCTATTACAGTACAGTTTGAAAACGTTTTTAGCTTCTGTTTTATAATACTCAATGAAAATCACAGAGCAAACTAGGAAGCTCGCCACAGGTTGCTCAAAGCACAGCTTTGAGGTTGCAGACAAAGCTGACGTGGTTGGAAGAGATTTTTGAAGAGTATAAAAAAGCGAGCAAGCCCGCTTTTAATCTATTTTACTAAAGTTTAGTAAGAGTGAACTAGTCAGAACAGATACAGAACTAAAGGCCATGGCTAGACCTGCCAGTTCTGGATTGAGGGCCAGTCCAACACCTGAAAAGACTCCTGCTGCAATCGGAATTCCGGCGACATTGTAGATAAAGGCCCAGAAAAGATTGAGCAGAATTCGATTAAAGGTTTTCTTACTCATGTCAAAGGCACGAACCACTCCTAAGAGGTTATTAGTTGTCAACACCAAATCTGCTGACTCGATGGCAATATCTGTTCCAGCTCCCATAGCAATCCCCACATCTGCTACACTAAGGGCAGGAGCGTCATTGATACCGTCCCCAACAAAGGCTACTTTGCCAGCCGCTTGTAGTTTATGGATTTCATGAGCTTTTTCTTCTGGCAAGACACCTGCAATGACCTCTTCGATTCCGATTTGATCTGCAATAGCACGCGCCACACCAGCATTGTCTCCTGTCAGCATGACTGTTTTAAGACCTCGTTTTTTCAACTGACTGATGGCAAGCTTAGCATTTTCCTTAGGAATATCTTGCAGAGCAAGCAAACCTTTGATTTCATTGTCCACAGCCAAGAACACAACTGTCTTAGCTTCTTTTTCCAGTTCTTCTAGTTTTTCTTGATAAGTGCTAGAAATGTTCATGCCATCCAGCATTTTAGCATTTCCAAGCAAAACTTGTTTTCCATTGATTTGCCCTGAGACACCTTTTCCGTGCAAGGCTTGGAAATTTTCAACAGTTTGAAACTCAAGTCCAGCTTCACTCGCTCGTTTCACAACGGCTTCAGCCAGTGGGTGTTGAGAAGCTTCTTCCAAGGAAGCTGCCAATCCAAGCACTTCTACTTCGTCGCCGATGATATCTGTGACCACAGGTTTCCCTTCCGTCAAAGTCCCTGTTTTATCAAAGACAATGGTTTGGACTTTCTGGATTTCCTGTAGAACCGTTCCATTTTTGAGAAGAACCCCCATCTTGGCACTGCGACCTGTCCCTACCATAAGGGCTGTCGGTGTTGCAAGTCCCAATGCACAAGGGCAGGCGATAATCAAAACCGCCACTCCGTAGAGAAGAGAGGACACAAAGCTAGCTCCAAGCACGACCACACTATCCCTGAGCAAGACGAACCAAACCCAAAAGGTCACAATCCCTAAAATGACAACTGCTGGGACAAAAATTCCTGAAATCTTATCCGTCAAGTCCTGAATCGGCGCACGACTGGTTTGAGCTTTCTTCACAAAATCCACAATCTGAGCCAAAACAGTCTCTGAACCAACTTTTTCTGCTCTAAAAACAAGTGTTCCACTATTATTGATGGTTGAACCAATGACGGTATCTCCAACTGTCTTGTCCACAGGCAGACTCTCACCTGTCACCATAGACTCATCAATACTAGAGATACCTTCTACTACGACACCATCAACCGCAATCTTTTCACCGGGACGCACTCGAATCAGGTCACCTACCTTGACTTGCTCCAAAGGGACTTGAACATAGTTATCCTCACGCATGACTTCTGCAGTTTTAGCCTGCAAGTCAAGTAATTTCTCCACAGCTTGGGAAGTATTTTTCCGCATTTTCTCCTCAAAAACGGCTCCCATAAGAACGAAGAAGAAGATAAAGGCAGCACTTTCAAAGTAAACGGGGAGGCCAGCGAAGAGGGCGACTAGGCTATAGAAATAGGCCACTAGGGTTCCCAGAGCAACCAAGGTATCCATGTTGGCATTGTGCTTTTTAAAACTAGCCCAAGCACTTTGGATATAAGGACCACCTGCTACTAGCATAATCGGTGTTGTGGCTAAAAAGGTGCCCCAACGCATGACTTGGTGACTAATTCCTCCTGTCGACATCCCAATCATGAGGATTACAAGAGGCACAGTAAAGATACTAGTAATCCAAAAACGCTGTAAAAGTGATAGAGATTTTCGAGTCTTCTCAACAACTGTATAACTTCCCTTTTGCATCTTCATACCACAAGAAAATTCATGTTGACCTAATTCTTGAGGTGTAAAACGAATGACTTTCTCCTCATCTACGCCGATTGGTTCCAAGATGCCTTCTTCTTCAAACAGAATTTCCTTGTAACAGTTTGAAGGAGTTGCTCGATGAAAGGTAATCTCAGCTGGAATCCCTTTTTGAAGCTGTATATGAGCTGGATGGTAGCCTTTGTCTGCCGTGATACGGATTTTTTGAACACCATTTTCAAGACTTGCTTTTACAATTTCAGTCATATCATTCTCCTATTCTACAATCATCTTACCGTGCATCATATTCATGCCACAAGAGAAACCATACTCTCCAGCCTGCTCAGGCGTGATTTCCACTACATACTCTTCCCCCATTGGCAGATCCGCATGTACACCAAAGTCTGGAAATACGATCTGATCCAAACATGGTGAAGGATCTTTGCGGTCAAAGACAATGCGGGCTGGCACTGATTTCTTGAGGATAATCAACTCAGGCGTATAGCCCCCCATGACCTCCACTCGAATCTCTTGGTAGCCGTTTTTTTGCTGGGCCTTTTGTCCAGATTTTTCAGGCTTTTTGAAAAACCAAAACAAGATAAACGCGATAAGGGCAATACAAATAATGGTTACAATAATATTCAACATGACGTCTCCTTTACATACAATTACATTTTACTTCTGTTACAGCGCTTGATTTCTTCTCAGAAATCACAGCTTCCAAGTCTTCCAAGTCAGCCTGAGTAAAATCACATTCAGCAATCAAATCAGCCAACAAGTTCTTAATCCTACGGGAACAAACTTTATCTTTGATATCTTGAACAAGCAAGTCTCGACTTTGATCCAAAGTTAAAAGGGCTGAATAGACAAAGGACTTGCCTTCTTTTTTCCTCGTCAGGCACTCTTTCTCAACCAAACGAGCCAAAAGAGTTTGAATGGTCGACTTGGACCAGTCGAACCGCTCCGCCAGAACCCTAATCAAATCTGAACTAGTCTGCTCTCCTTGCATCCAAATAATCTTCATGACCTGCCATTCTGCATCTGAAATCTGCATAATCACACCTCCAAAATCTACATTTGTCAATTACAATTATCAGTATACTCTTAAAATCTACATTTGTCAACTATGAAATTAATCTTTTCTTTGAAAAATTGAATTTTAACCCTATGATAAAGGATTTGCAGTCAAATCTTACTATATAAACTATGAAAATATGCTATACTAAAGAAAAAAGAAAACAACCACTAGGGGTGCGTAAAGCTGAGATTAACGACTGTTAGACCCTTTGACTCAATCTAGGTAATGCTAGCTGATGGAAGTGGAAATGATAATGGGGACTAGCAGTCTTCTATTGCCTTTCTAAAACAGACTAGCTTGTTCTTAAGAATACAAACTTCAGTTGGTTGGGAGGTTTTAGATGACTTATTTACCCGTTGCTTTGACCATTGCAGGGACTGACCCTAGTGGTGGTGCTGGCATTATGGCTGACTTAAAGTCGTTCCAAGCTAGAGATGTCTATGGGATGGCCGTTGTGACAAGCCTTGTCGCTCAAAATACCAGAGGTGTTCAGCTAATCGAGCACGTTTCTCCTCAAATGTTGAAAGCACAATTGGAGAGTGTCTTTTCGGATATCAAGCCTCAGGCTGTAAAAACTGGCATGTTGGCAACTACTGAAATTATGGAAATCATCCAGCCCTATCTTAAAAAGCTGGATTGTCCCTATGTCCTTGACCCTGTTATGGTCGCTACTAGTGGAGACACCCTGATTGATGCGAGTGCCAGAAGCTACCTAAAAACAAACCTGCTTCCACTTGCAACCATCATCACTCCGAATCTTCCTGAGGCAGAAGAAATTGTTGGTTTTTCAATCCATGATCCTGAAGACATGCAGCGTGCTGGTCGCCTGATTTTAAAAGAATTTGGTCCTCAGTCTGTTGTTATTAAAGGTGGGCATCTCGAAGGCGGTGCCAAGGATTTCCTCTTTACCAAGGAGGACCAATTTGTCTGGGAAAGTCCACGAATTCAAACCTGTCATACACATGGTACTGGATGTACCTTTGCTGCAGTGATTACTGCTGAACTAGCCAAGGGGAAAACCCTCTATCAAGCAGTCGATAAAGCCAAGGCCTTTATCACGAAAGCCATCCAAGACGCCCCTCAACTCGGTCATGGTTCTGGCCCAGTTAACCATACAAGCTTTAAAGATTAAAAAAACTCTCTAGTTCCTACTTTAAGGGAATTAGAGAGTTTTTATACTCTTCGAAAATCTCTTCAAACGACGTCAGCTTTATCTGCAACCTCAAAGCTGTGCTTTGAGCAACCTGCGACTAGCTTCCTAGTTTGCTCTTTGATTTTCATTGAGTATTAATTAGAAAATAATGTCATCCAACTTTGTCAAAAAGGCTTGCGTTTTTGTCTCTATATCTTCTGCCTGCATCAAATCACGCACTACAGCTACACCAGCTATGCCAGTGCCCATAAGTTGGTCAATGTTCTCCGAAGTTAAACCTCCGATAGCAACTACTGGAATGGCGACCCTTTGGCAAATTGTTTTCAAGGTTGAAATCAGGGTGATAGGCGCATTTTCCTTGGTCGTGGTCGGAAAAATGGCTCCTGTCCCCAAGTAATCTGCTCCCCCTTCTTCTGCCTCAAGGGCTCTTTTTACAGTTTTAGCTGTAACACCGAGGATTTTTTCAGGGCCCAAGACTTGTCGGGCAACCGAAACTGGTAGTTCATCGTCTCCGATATGCAGACCAGCAGCATCAACTGCGAGACAGACATCCAAGCGATCATCGATTATCAAGGGTACCTGATAGGAATCTGTTATTTCCTTGACTTGTTTTGCCAGTTGATAATATTGATTGGTTGTAAGATTTTTTTCTCGCAATTGGACTATAGTAACCCCTGAACGGCAAGCCGTCTCAACCTTTTCAAGAAAGCTTTCCAAGGAATCTTGGTAGCGATTGGTTACTAGATACAGTCTAAGCGCCTCTCTATTCATAAACATCTCCTTTGATGGCATCTAGCCAATTTTCATCTCTTTTGAGGAGCGAAAGCTGATTGAGTACTTGGTATCGAAAATCTTCCAATCCCATTCCTTGAACAACTATTCTCTCAGCGGAGATATTGAGATAAGAAACCGCTAGGAAAGAAGCTTCAAAGGCAGTCTTTCCTTGGCTGAGAAAAACAGCTGTTAAAGCTCCAACCAAGTCTCCTGTCCCTGTTATCCAGTCTAATTCAGCACAGCCATTTCCCAGTACAGCGACCTGATTCTTCGAAACGATGAGGTCCTTAGGACCAGTAACTAAGAATAACATACCAGGATAGGTCTGACACCAGTCTTTCAAGACTTGAAGTAAATCCTCAGTTTCTTGGTCTTTAGCACTCGCATCTACCCCAACGCCGTGGTGCTTTAAGCCAACAAGACTTCGAATTTCCGACATGTTTCCTTTAAGGACCGTAGGGCTGTAGTCTAAAAGGTCTTTAATTAAGCTCTTACGAATGGATGAAGCCGTTACGCCAACCGCATCTACTACCATTGGGAGAGAAACTTGAGCTGCATAAGAAGCTGCCATACGGATTGCTTTTTCCTTCTCAGCAGACAAATGCCCCAAATTGATGAAGAGGGCCTGGCTTTGCTTAGTAAAATCAAGAACCTCACGGGAATCATCTGCCATAACTGGTTTACATCCCAGAGCCAAAATCCCATTTGCCAGCATCTCACAAGAAATCTCATTGGTAATACAGTGAATGAGGGAAATCGTTCCCAGAGGAAAAGGATTTGTAAATGCCTGCATCAGTCTATCCTTTCACCAAAGAAATATCCCTGAACTTTTTTAAAGAATTCCTGCTTGATTAAAAACCGAAAGGCAATAAAGGAAATCGCTGTACCAATCAAGGTTGCTCCGAAAAATCGAGGAGTGTAGATAAACCAGCTAAGCTTAGCTGCCGATCCTGTAAAGAGTACCATAACAGGATAGGAAACAATAGAACCAATAATACCTGTTCCCAAAATTTCTCCCAAGGCAGAAAAGTAAAATTTTCGACCATACTTATAAAAGAGACCTGCTAAAAGGGCTCCAAAAGTCGCTCCTGTGAGAGCTAAAGGCGGAATCCCTTGAGTCGTCATACGGATAAAGGCTGTCACTGTAGCCATAGCCAAGGCATAAACAGGTCCCATCATGATTCCTGCTAGAATATTGACTACACTGGACATCGGTGCCATTCCCTCAATCCGAAAGATAGGCGTAAGGACTACATCAAGGGCAATCATCATGGATAAAATGGTTAATTTGTGAACCTGTAATTGGTGCTTTCTCATATTTCTATTCTTCTCCTGTTTCTAAAGACTGTAAATCGCTTTTCCATGTCTGGTGTTGGTAGGCCATTTCCCAAAACTTAGCTTCCATATGAACACTGATGTGGAAGGCATCTAGCATTTTTTTCTTGTCTGTCTCGTCACTTTCTCGATAGAGTTGATTGACCAGAGCCTCTTCCTCTCTAATCTGTTGCTCCAACTCATCCGTAATATAAGTTTCAATCCATTGTTGGTAGAGAGGATTTGGTGATGGTTTAAGATTAAGTGATTTGCCTATATCATGATATAGCCAAGGACAAGGCAGCAAGCTCGCAAAGGCAATACCCAAGTTTGGCTCTGCAAATTGCCGATAAATGTGAGAGATATAATGATAACAAGTTGGAGCGATTGGATGTTGCTCCATTTCCTGGTCGCTGATTTCTAATTCCTTGAAAAATTGTTGGCGGATAAATAACTCACCTTCCACTAGACTCTGAGCATTTTGTTTCAAGAGTCTTCTCATTTCCTCATTCAAAGTCTTATCAGCCAAGAGGTGATAGGCTTCTGAGAAGGCCTTCAAATAGTAGGCATCCTGAATCAAGTAATAGCGAAAGATGGACAGGTCTAAATTTCCCTCTTGCAACTGTAAAACAAAGGGGTGATGAAAGGAAGTCTGCCAAGCTTCCTTGGATAATTCCATCGCAATATCTGTAAATTCCATAATAACTCCTTTATAAAAATAGACTGGTTTGAAGCAATAAAAAGAAAAGCAGGTAGATGAATAGTGTCCTTTGAGGAATATAAAAAGTCCGATAGCGATTCTCCGCCTGTGCATGTTCGTCATATCCATGCGCCGATAGGGCTCTCAGGTAAAGATGGCGCCACCTAAAGACTGTCATCAGAACCTTGCTGTAAATCAAGGGCGACCAAAAATGTAGTTCTTGACCGCGTAATAAGCAAGCTTCCTTGAGGGACTTGATTTCTTGCTGGATAAGGGGGAAGGAATTGAATACCACAATCAAGGCATAGGCCCAAGAGCGTGATAACCCCTTTTGAGCCAAGTACAAGAGAAGCTCTTTTAGGGAAATAGAGGAAACAAAGACAAGACCAATACAAACGGTCACAAAGGCCCTCGTTCCAAGCATGACTGCCTGCGAAGCATCCCCATGTAACTGAACTGCCCAGTAGTTGGCCAAGGATGGCAAAATGGCGAGCAGAATCATCCAAGCCAATACTTTAAATCGCCGGTAATAGAGCATAAAGAGAATGCAAAATGCGACTACCGAGAGATTAAGAGCAATCGAAGGAATGAAAGATGTTTCCAAGGATAAAATCAGCAAGAAGAGACTGATAATCGGTGTCTGGGTTGCTACTTTGACCATACTATCTCACCTCCCCTTGAGTATTGCTACTCTGAGATGTGAGTGGTTTGGTAATTGTCACTTTTTTCACATGACTGAGACCCTGACTAGTCATCTCAATCCAATAATCAACCACAGAGATCAAGGGATCTAAACGATGGCTAATGATCAGAAAACTTCTTCCCTGATTTCTCTCCTCCACAATCCACTTGCAAAAATAATGGCAGGCTCTATCATCCAAACCTGCAAAAGGTTCATCTAGCAAAATCACAGACGCCTTGCTGGTCAAGATGGTCAAGAGCTGAAGAATCTTTTGCTGGCCACCACTTAATTCATAGGGACTCTTATCAAGTGCCTGCTCCAGATCAAAATATTGTAAAGCTTGGAGAATCCGCTGATTTCTTTCAGAGTCTGGACTGTCTAATTGAAACTCTTCTCGCAGACTGACTCGGATAAACTGTTTCTCAGCTTCCTGAACAACACCCGTCAGGTCACGATACAAACTCTTTTTCTTTTTCAAGACCGAACTCTTCCAAGTAATGCGCCCCTTATACTTTTGAAATTGAAGAATAGACCGAAAGAGGGTTGATTTCCCGACACCATTATCACCCAAGATACAGGAAATTCCTTGGTAGAATGTAAAATTCACAATCGAAAAGAGGGGACGCTTATCCAGCTCACAAATCGTTCGATCCATATGGAACAGTTCCGGGCTAGAAGCAACCTCCTTTGAAGCAACCTGTGTCATCTCAGAGGTAGGGATTTGAAACACTTCCCTTAGTTGTCCATCTCTTAGCTCCACCATATGGTCGATATAGGCTTCATAATCAGATAAATCATGGTCGCACAAAATAACTGTCTTCCCATCAGAAACCAACTCTTTTAGAATCTCCAATATCTCTATCCTACTCTTGCGATCAATGGAAGCGAAGGGCTCATCCAAGAGATAGACCCTAGGATTCATAGCAAAGAGAACAGCCAAAGCAGCCTTTTGCTTTTCCCCACCTGATAAGTGATGAATTGGACGGTGCAAAATCGCCTTGCAGCGACATTGCTGGACAACCTCTGCTATTTTAGAATCAATTTCCTGAACGGGATGCCCAATATTTTCCAAGGTAAAAATCAGCTCCTCAAACAAGTTCTCCATGGTAAATTGATGATTGGGATTTTGAAAGAGAATACCAACCGTCTGGACACGTTCGACGATAGAAAGCTGACTGACCTCGCTCCCATTTATCAGGACTTGACCGCTATAGGGAAGAGAACTGACTTGGGCAATCATTTGAAAGAGACTCGATTTTCCTGAACCACTGCTCCCAACTAACAAGGTAAAGGCTTGCGCATGAAAAGTAAAATCAATCGGCTCAGAGAAGATTGGGGACTGAATCGCTCGTAGTTCCAGCCCCATCTATGCTTTTCCTCCAGCTGCAAACTGATGATAAAGTTTGACAATGGCACGAACTAAGATAGCACAGAAGAAAAAGACAGAAATAAAGCGCACCACAAACAAGGAAAGCACAAAAGGAAGGGAGAAGGCATAGTAACCTAACTTAATGTATTCATAGACAAAGCTAACAAGCGTAATCCCAATACTATTGGCAGTTAGAGAGAGCCAACTTTCATAGCGATTCTTGGTTACGATAAAACCAAGTTCACTTCCCAAACCTTGAACCAAGCCAGACAAAAGGGCACCTAGACCGAATTGGCTACCATAAAGGACTTCAGCAAGCGCAGCTAGCACTTCTCCAATCGTTGCACTTCCGACTCTTGGAACAAAGATGGCAGCAATGGGCGCAGCCATACACCAGAGACCAAAGAGGATTTCATTGGCAAAGGCCTGCAAGCCAAGAGGGGCTAACATCAGAGTGAGGATATCAAACAGATAGCCGGATCCTACAAAAACGCCACCAAAAAAGATAGACAAGAAAGCAAGTAAAATAACATCTTTTAACTGCCATTTTTTCAACATAAAAAAACTCCTTTTTTAAAGAAAAGTGGGGCATTCAATGTGAGCTACCTAAATGCTTTGTATCATCTTCATCCAGTTTCGTAAAAGAAAAAACTCTAATTACAGATAGGAATTAGAGTTCAGCTTACAAGATTAGATGGTTAGTTTCTATAAATACAAAACCTTTTCACATTTCCCTTCGCCAGTCTTAACTGTATCAGGTTCAATGGGTATCATCTCAGCCTAAAGCACCCCAAATGTCTTTATTATTTAATTATATAAATATTATAACAAACGATTTTTTCCAGTTCAAGAAATTGAACTGAGAAATAAGCTAGGCCAATCTATTGTAGTAAAATCACTAAGTAAACCATATAAACAGCCTATTCACTTATGAAGGATAATAACCCAACTTATCGAGTGAGAGAATCCTATTGACTTAAAAGACAAGAATAAAAAAGTTAAAATTGTTCATTCATTTCTCGAACAGTTTTTTCTATATTTTTTGCATACGATATTGCTGAAATGATTGAAACACCATCCATATTAGTCTTCATAATTTCTTTAATATGTTGCGTCTGTATCCCACCAATTGCAACTAAGGGCATTTGTGGCAATAGTTTTCTCATCAATTTAAGACCTTCATAACCTATAGCACCACCAGCATCGTCCTTTGACTGGGTATCAAATACAGGACCAACACCAACATAATCTACATATTCAACTTTTGATTGTTGAAATTCTTCCTCGTTTTTTATAGAAAGACCAATTATTTTATCTGGCATCAATTTTCTAATTTCATCAACTCCAAGGTCATCCTGTCCTACGTGTACGCCATCAGCATCTATTTCCAATGCTAACTCAATATCATCATTAACGATAAATGGAACATTATATTTTTTACAAAGAGCCTGTAGTTTTATTGCTAATTCGACTTTTTCTATACCTTTCAGGGCTCCCTCACCTTTTTCACGGAATTGAAATAAGGTTATACCACCTTTTAAGGCTTCCTCAACGACCGTATATAGATCTTTTCCTTGGCAAGTAGTCGTTCCACAAATAAAATATAGTTTTAGTAATTCTTTATGAAACATTTTTCTTCACTCTTTTGAATTTCTTTACATCTTCATCTGTAATCTCATATAAGGCATTTATAAATTCAACTTTAAATGTTCCAGGAAGATGTCCATTTGGACGTTTTTCTGCCATTTCTCCAGCGATATTGTAAACCAACATTGCTGTTTCTAATGATTTCAATTCTTGACCTTTTTCTAGTCCGATAAAGCTTGCTACTACAGCACCTAATAAACATCCTGTCCCAATAACTTTTGGCATCATGGCACTACCATTATGAATCGTTACCACTTCTCCATTTACCGCAATAGCATCCACTTCACCTGTTACTATTATAGGAATATTGAACTTCTCATTTGCTGCTAGAGCAATTTCATCAATATTATCTACGCCCGCACTATCTACTCCTTTAGATGCCACATTTATCCCTACTAAAGAAGCAATCTCGCCAGCATTTCCCCTAATCGCTGCTAGTTTGTAATTGTTAATTAGATCATCTGCTACTTTTTTTCTATACTCTCCTGCTCCACAGGCTACAGGATCTAAAACTGCTGGGACATTATATTTCTCTGCAATTTTCAGAGCAGCTTGGTATAATTTCCAATTTTCATCTGTCAATGTGCCTATGTTTATTAATAAACCTCCAGCATACTTTAATAAGTCCTCTAAATCTGCTGGAAACTCACTCATGGCTGGTGATGCACCCAGTGCTACTAATCCATTTGCTGTGAAATTTTTTACGACATCATTGGTTATACAAATGACCAAAGGTGCTTTTTCTTTTAATAATTTTAAACTTGTCATATTGAAATTCTTCCTTCTAACTTTATACGATCTACTGATTTCGATTTATCTCTATCTTTCGTTAAGAAATTTTTTTCATTTACATTGAATGATTTACCTCATCAAATTTGTAAATATCCTAAACCTTCTCTAGGCGTCATAACCAATATCAAAAAAGGCTAATTCTAAAGCGACTGCTTGATTCCAGCGTTGCTGAAGTTCTGTCAAATCTTCTCTACCTTTTCCGACACGATTGAGTTCGTCAACCAGAAATTGAACCCACTCTGTAAAGAAAGGACCTCTGTGGAGATTGATCCATTCCGAATGAATATAGGCTTCAGGTATAGGCAGATCTTTAGAACCCCAGTCTAAATAGAGACCTTCTGCAATGACCAGCATGATCAAAAGATGAGCATAATCTGATGATGACACAGCAGAATACATTAGATCCTGAAAGGCTTTTGTTACAGGATGCAAGGTCACTTCCAGATAGTCATTCTCAGATACTTTTAACTCTTTGAAAGCCTTTTGGAAATAACCATCTTCATCTGCTTCAAGAAAGCCTAGTTGCTTGGCAAAACGAAGCTTGGATTCAAGCTGGTCTGCGTGGGCTACGCAAGCACCCAGCATGGATAAGAAGGCATCAAAGAAGTGATAATCTTGAATTAGGTATTCTTTTAAGACCTTATTCTCAATTGTCCCCGCAAAAAGTTCCTTAACAAAACGATGATTGATTGCAGCCTGCCAATCCTTCTGACCGCTTTTTAATAATTCTCCAACAGTCAAACCTGGCTGAAATGCATAGTCTTGTATTTCCATATTTACTTTTCCTCTCTTTACTCGTTCGTAATCAACAAAATATCAAGAAAATCCTAGTTTTACTTGACCTTTTTAAAGAAAATCAAGGGCGTTCAAGAAGAGCTACCTAAATGCTTTGTATCACCTTCATCCAGCTTATATAAACAAAAAAACTCCAATTACAATCAAGAATTAGAGTTGACTTACAAGATTAGATCGTTCATTTCGCCATACGAAAAAAACTGTCACATTTCCCTTCGCCAGTCTTAACTGTATCAGGTTCAATGGGTATCATCTCAGCCTAAAGCACCCCAAATGTCTTTATTATTTAATTACTGCACCAGTATAGCAAAAAATGAAAGCCCTAGCAAGATATTTGATTGAAAAATATATTTATATAGACTTTCATATGATTTCCCTTTATTAAAACGTTTAAAACACAAGCAAAAACCTCCACATCAAGTGGAGGCAATCATTTTATCAATACAATTTTAAGTCACGAGGGTCAACTGGGAAGGTTGGGTTATAAGGGTTGTGACGGAGTTTGAAGTGTTTGACATCTTCAATAGTCTGAGTTCCAGATAATTGCATAACTGTCTTCAATTCTGCATTCAAGTGTTCAAAGACTTGGCGTACACCGACACTACCACCAAGGGCCAAGCCATAGATAACAGGGCGACCAATAGCTACCAAGTCTGCTCCTGAAGCCAAGGCTTTAAAGACGTGTTGACCACGACGAATACCTGAGTCAAAGACGATTGGCACACGTTTATCAACTGCTTCTGCTACTTCTTGAAGTGAGTCGAAGGCAGCTGGTCCACCGTCGATTTGGCGACCACCGTGGTTAGTTACCCAGATACCAGAAGCACCTGCAGCAAGCGAACGTTCAACATCCTCACGGCATTGTGGTCCCTTGACATAAACAGGAAGTCCTGAGTATTCAGCGATAAATTCTACATCACGTGGAGACAAGCGTTGTTTAGCTGATTTGTAAACAAAGTCCATTGATTTACCAGCACCTTCTGGCAGGTATTCTTCAACAATCGGCATGCCAACTGGGAAGACAAAACCATTACGCTTATCTACTTCACGATTGCCCCCTACAGTAGCATCTGCAGTCAAGACAATCGCTTTATAACCTTCAGCCTTCACACGGTCCATGATATGGCGGTTAATACCATCATCTTTACTAAAGTAAAATTGGAACCAGTGAGGTGTCCCTTGAAGAGCTTCCGTAATTTCTGGAAGGTCGACAGTAGAGTATGAGCTAGTTGTATAAAGAGAACCAAACTCATGCACACCACGCGCAGTAGCCACTTCACCCTGTTCATTTGCTAATTTATGAGCCGCAACAGGCGCCATAATGATTGGTGAAGACAATTTTTCACCTGCAAATTCAATCTCTGTACTTGGATTTTCTACATTGCAAAGTGTATGCGGAACGATGAGTTTGTGGTTAAAGGCGCGGATATTCTCGCGTAAAGTGAAAGTATCTTCTGCTCCACTGGCGATATAGCCAAAGGCTGCTTTAGGAATCACTTGTTGCGCCATTGGCTCCAAATCATAGGTATTGATGAAATCTACATGACCTTCTGCATTGCTTGTTTTGTATGACATAAAATGTCCTCCTTAATAAGTAAGCGTTTACTTTGTATATTACAAAAATATCTTAACTCTTTTTTCAAAACTTTTCAAATATTTTGTTTGGAAATTTCAGAAATTTTATGTCTATGATAAAAAATCCTTATGACGGCAATAAAAAATAGATATTATCCAAAGAAGATTTTAAGTGCTACAATAACTGTATTATTTCTAGATGGGAGGTTCTATTTTTGGATTGGTCCATTGTTGAACAATATCTACCACTATATCAAAAGGCATTTCTTCTAACCTTGCATATTGCAGTTTGGGGAATTTTGGGATCCTTTTTGCTCGGTTTAATCGTTAGTATCATCCGATATTATCGAATCCCTGTTTTGGCGCAAGTAGCGACAGCCTATATTGAATTGTCACGCAATACGCCCCTTTTGATTCAACTCTTCTTTCTCTACTTCGGACTTCCTAGAGTAGGGATTGTCCTATCTTCAGAAGTCTGTGCCACTTTAGGACTGGTCTTTTTAGGAGGATCCTATATGGCAGAATCTTTCCGAAGCGGGCTGGAAGCCGTCAGTCAAACCCAGCAGGAGATTGGATTAGCAATCGGTCTGACACCTGTACAGGTCTTTCGCTATGTGGTTCTTCCGCAAGCAACAGCGGTGGCCCTACCGTCTTTTAGTGCCAATGTCATTTTCCTCATCAAGGAAACCTCTGTTTTCTCAGCAGTAGCTTTGGCCGACCTCATGTACGTCGCCAAAGACTTGATTGGACTCTACTATGAGACAGACATTGCGCTTGCTATGTTGGTAGTTGCTTACCTTATCATGTTGCTACCCATCTCACTGGTCTTTAGCTGGATAGAAAGGAGGCTCCGCCATGCAGGATTCGGGAATCCAAGTACTCTTTCAGGGAAATAATCTCCTGAGAATCTTACAGGGATTGGGCGTTACGATTGGGATATCCATCCTGTCTGTCCTCTTATCCATGATGTTCGGAACAGTCATGGGAATCATCATGACCTCCCATTCTAGAATCATACGATTTTTAACACGATTGTATCTGGAATTTATCCGTATCATGCCCCAACTGGTGCTACTCTTCATCGTTTACTTTGGCTTAGCTCGAAACTTTAATATCAATATCTCAGGTGAGACTTCAGCTATTATCGTTTTTACCCTCTGGGGAACAGCTGAAATGGGGGACTTGGTCCGTGGAGCTATCACTTCCCTTCCTAAACATCAGTTTGAAAGTGGACAGGCGCTCGGCTTGACCAATGTTCAACTTTACTACCACATTATCATCCCACAGGTTTTGAGAAGACTGCTACCGCAGGCCATTAACCTTGTCACTCGGATGATCAAAACCACTTCCTTAGTCGTATTGATTGGAGTTGTAGAGGTTACCAAAGTTGGACAACAAATCATCGATAGCAATCGCTTGACCATCCCAACCGCTTCCTTTTGGATTTATGGAACCATTCTGGTCTTGTATTTCGCAGTCTGCTTCCCTATTTCCAAACTATCCACTCACTTAGAAAAACATTGGAGGAACTAAATGTCTGAAACTATTTTAGAAATCAAGGAGCTAAAAAAATCCTTCGGAGACAATCCTATCCTCCAAGGTCTTTCTCTAGATATCAAAAAAGGGGAAGTTGTGGTCATCCTAGGGCCATCTGGTTGTGGGAAAAGTACCCTCCTTCGTTGCCTCAATGGCTTAGAAAGTATTCAAGGTGGAGATATTCTTCTAGATGGCCAGTCCATTATTGGTAATCAGAAAGACTTTCACTTAGTTCGCCAAAAGATTGGCATGGTCTTTCAAAGTTATGAACTCTTTCCCCATCTAGATGTCCTACAAAACCTCATCCTAGGCCCTATCAAGGCTCAGGGAAGAGACAAGAAGGAAGTAACGGAAGAAGCTCTGCAACTACTAGAACGGGTTGGTTTACTAGATAAACAACATAGCTTTGCCCGTCAATTATCTGGTGGACAGAAGCAACGGGTTGCAATTGTCCGTGCGCTCCTCATGCATCCAGAAATCATCCTCTTTGACGAAGTGACGGCTTCGCTGGATCCAGAAATGGTGCGCGAAGTTCTGGAACTGATCAATGATTTGGCCCAAGAAGGGCGTACCATGATTTTAGTAACTCACGAAATGCAGTTTGCCCAAGCCATTGCAGACCGGATCATCTTCCTAGACCAAGGGAAAATTGCTGAAGAAGGAACGGCTCAAGCCTTCTTTACCAATCCGCAAACCAAACGAGCTCAGGAATTTTTAAACGTCTTTGACTTTAGCCAATTTGGCTCATATCTATAAAGGAGATTCTTATGAAACTATTCAAACCACTCTTAACTGTTTTGGCACTCGCCTTTGCCCTTATCTTTATCACAGCTTGTAGCTCAGGTGGAAATGCTGGTTCATCGTCTGGCAAAACTACTGCCAAGGCTCGCACAATCGATGAAATCAAAAAAAGCGGTGAACTACGAATCGCCGTATTTGGGGACAAGAAACCGTTTGGTTACGTTGACAATGACGGTTCTTACCAAGGATACGATATCGAACTTGGGAACCAACTGGCTCAAGACCTTGGCGTGAAGGTAAAATACGTTTCAGTCGACGCTGCCAACCGTGCTGAATACTTGATTTCAAACAAGGTAGATATTACTCTTGCCAACTTTACAGTGACTGACGAACGCAAAAAACAAGTTGATTTTGCCCTTCCATATATGAAAGTCTCTCTTGGTGTCGTATCACCTAAGACTGGTCTCATTACAGACGTCAAACAATTGGAAGGTAAAACCTTGATTGTCACAAAAGGAACGACTGCTGAGACTTATTTTGAAAAGAATCATCCAGAAATCAAACTCCAAAAATATGACCAATACAGCGACTCTTACCAAGCCCTTCTTGACGGACGTGGAGATGCCTTCTCTACCGACAATACTGAAGTTCTAGCTTGGGCGCTTGAAAATAAAGGATTTGAAGTAGGCATTACTTCCCTCGGTGATCCCGATACCATTGCGGCAGCAGTTCAAAAAGGCAACCAAGAATTGCTAGACTTCATCAATAAAGATATTGAAAAATTAGGCAAAGAAAACTTCTTCCACAAGGCCTATGAAAAAACACTTCATCCAACCTACGGTGACGCTGCTAAAGCAGATGACCTGGTTGTTGAAGGTGGAAAAGTCGACTGATACTCAATGAAATCACAAAAAGAAATCAGGTAATCTTAGTAACTACCTGATTTTCTATGTTTTAAGCATTTTGCCAATTTTCTTGGTCTTCTTTAAATCGTTTTAAGAGGTCCAATCCTTCTGGTGTGATATAGCCTTCTTCTTGGGCTAGGTGGATGAGCTCACTATAGTTTGAAAGTGTCACCAATTTCACGCCAGCATCCGCAAAGTTCTTATCTGCTTTTGGCAATTGGTAACTGAAAATTGCTACAACTCCAAGCACATCTGCTCCTTCTCGCTTAGCTGCTGCTACGGCTTCAAGAACAGAACCACCAGTTGAAATAAGGTCTTCAACCACTACCATTTTTTGTCCTTGAGCCACGCGTCCTTCGATTTGGTTACCAGCTCCGTGGTCTTTTGGTTTGCTACGGATGTAGGCAAATGGCAAGTTCATCTTATCAGCAATGATAGCTCCGTGTGGAATTCCTGCTGTCGCAGTTCCTGCAATCACTTCTACTTCTGGAAATTCTACTTTAATAGCTTCTACAAAGCCATTTTCAATTAAGGTACGAGTTTCTGGATAGGCCAGAGTCACACGGTTATCCGTGTAAATCGGTGACTTGATACCAGATGCCCAAGTGAAAGGCTCCTCTGGTTTAAGGTAAACGGCTTGGATTTTCAAGAGGTGGCTAGCGATATCTTTAGCAAGTGTCATGGTATTCTCCTTTTATTTTTCTAATCTATTTCTTTAGTTCCAGTCCTGTGTCCATTCATCCTTGATAGCATGATAAGCTGCAACAGGATCCTCAGATTGGGTAATGGGACGTCCCACTACGATATAGTCACTGCCGATTTGATAGGCATCAGCAGGTGTCATCACACGTTTTTGATCTCCAACTGCAGCTCCTGCTGGACGAATGCCCGGTGTCAGACAGATAAAGTCTTGGCTGGTAGCTTCTTTGATGACTTGCACTTCCTGAGCCGAGCAAACAACACCATCTAAGCCCGCTTCAGCTGTCTTCTTGGCATAATGAATCACAGACTCTTGCAGGCTGGTTTGGATGTTTTGAAAATCTTGCATCTGAGCTTCTGATGTTGATGTGAGCTGAGTGACAGCAATCAATTTTGCTTTACTTCCAAGACCTTCACGCGCAGCCTTCATCATCTCTACACCGCCAGCAGCATGAACATTGGTCATATCCACACCAAGCTGAGATAAGACCTTCATAGCTGATTTGACTGTATTGGGAATGTCATGAAGCTTGAGATCCAAAAAGACACTGTGACCCAGACCTTTCAAGTAAGATACAATCTCAGGACCTGTTGCGTAATAAAGCTCCATCCCTACCTTTAGGTAAAGACTTTCTTCTGCTGGGAAAAGGGCTAAAAATTCCTTGACCGCCTCAAAACTAGGAAAATCAAGAGCAATGACTGGACGATGTTCTCGCATAGGTTTCTCCTTTTACCTTTGCTAGTGAGAGAGGCTGGCCACAAGAAGCCACGAAAAAAGGAACCTGCCAACAGCAAGGTTCCACGAAAAATGGGTAGTCTCCACCCTTTCACCGTCTAACCTTAGCTGCCTCTCTGGACTGCTTTAAAGGTTTTTTACTATTCTATTATTTCTACTAGCACTTGTCAAGTAAAAACATGCAACGCTTTTTAAAGCGTCTTTTAAATCCCATGACCTATCGAAAAGGCTGGCCTTGTGCTTCAAATTTTCATAGTGTTCTTTTTTAGAATGACTTCAAAAACCGTTCGCAGCAAAAAATATAAAATTGTTTCCGTTGCTTTTGAACGATACAAATCGTATGACTTCGTGACTGATAAAAATCTAGATGAATATCTTGAGACCGAAGAAATCGACATCCCTGGGTATGATAAAGCTACATTTGTAGGAACAAGGGAAGGCACTTTGAAATACGACGTTTTTTATCCGCATTTTTACTTTACGCACTATTACAAAACTGTGGGCGGAGTAGATATCGAACCTGACAGTTACGTAGTAAACGATAAAACGGAAGCTTTCGAAGAGCAAAGGCGAGCGGACTACAAGCGCTATAAATTCCTGAAAGACTTCTGCAAGAAAGCAGAAAAAATTATGGTTCGGCGACTACTAAAAAAGAGGTTTTTGACCTCTTTTTCTTTTCATTTTATATAGCCGTAGTATCACAAAAAGTCCGAAAAACTGCAATTTTTCGGAAAGATAATTTCCTAAAAGAAAGCATCTTGGAAACTCCCAAAAGCCTTGGCGCTATAGGTTTCTCTAGTGATAGATAGGTCAAAAAATTATCTGAAAAGTTCCCAGGATCGTCGTCTCAGCATCAAAAATACGTCTTTTCTGCATGAAAAAACGCAAAATCAGCCTTCTCTATACAAAAAAAGAGGGGGAACCCTCTTTTTATTATTGTACGTTATCTACTGCATATTGAGCTTCTTCATCAGTGAATTTTTCAAAGTTTGTAAGTTGATCTTTAAGACTATCTTTTGACATGCCCAAAGTACTTTGGTAGTTTTTAGCTTTCTCTACTGCTGCTTTCTTCCAGTCGATTCCTGCATTATCTACTGCATATTGAGCTTCTTCATCAGTGAATTTTTCAAAGCTTGTAAGTTGGTCTTTCATGCCTTCTTTTGATAGGTGGACAGTTTTGTCATAGTTTTTAGCTTTTCCTACCGCTGCTTTTTTCCAGTCAATTCCTGCGTTTTCTACTGCATAATCAGCAGCATCTTCAGGGAACTTCTCGAAATCTACAAGTTGGGTTCTCATACCTTCTTTTGAAAGACCAATCGTTTTGTCATAAGACTGCGCTTTTTTCACTGCGTTCTTAAATTCAGCAGAAACATTCTTGTCTTCTTTCTTTTCCTCTTTTGGTTTCTCTTCAGACTTAGCTTCTTCTTTCTTTTCAGTTTTTGCTTCTGTTGCAGTAGAGTCCTTTTTATCAGGTTTTGGAGCAAAGATTCCAATAACTACTAAAACTGCAAAAACAATACCTACGATTTTTAAAATCTTCTTCATTTTTCTTCTTCCTATCAGCTTTTTTTGTGGTTCAGGAGTTGCACATAATAAGTAATTTAATTTTATAATACTAATTTTGAAAATGCAATTATTATCCGTAGTCTACGGCTTGCTTATAGTATCTTTATAAAGATTTACGCCATAGGCAACAGTCCATAAAGTGGCTATAGCCATGCTAAAAAGTGCGTCAGTATAGTACAAAGTGATAAAAAGCAAAGCTACTAAATTAGGAAAAACTGTAGTTCCTGCTATCTTTACTAGTATCATCTTATTCATGCCCCTATCAAGTTTCGCAAGCAACTCTTGCTTTTTACGTTCTAATTCTAAACAAGTTTCCTCGTCTGTTTCATTCACGTAGTTTGGATTGCTCCACGTAGGCACGTTGGACTTGCTTTCTTTTGGTTTTCTTGGTTTGGTAGATTTTTCTGGGATATCATTATAATTGGCTTTATAAAACGCTTCTGCTTGTCCTGCTGTCCTTATGTCATTTTCTGCCCACTCTCGCAAAATTTTCAAAGTGTAGTTGAAAGATCTAGCTTTTTTAGCTTTCTTTATCTCGTCAGCAAGTTCAAGAACTTTTAGGGCTTCACTTCTATCAAAAAACTTGGAAAGTTCTATAAAAGCTTACTAAAGAACTATGAGAGAAATGTAAACCCTAGCGACGCGATGAACGCTGACTTGTTTGGTTTCGATTGCTCTCTTCCTCCAATTTTTTCTTCTCTTCTTCCAATTTATTCTGCTGTTCTTCCAGCCTTTTCTTCTCTTCCTCTTTCTGTTTCTTCTCAGCTTCCTTAGCCTCTTGTTTGGCTTTTTCCTCAGCCTCCATAATTAATTTATCCGCCACAGTATAGCTGTATATCCCAGCTTCCATGTCAATCACACTCGGTTCTGACAATTGAGGCTTAATCTTACTGTAATATGGCAGTTTCTTACTCATTTCAGAAAGGGGAACCAAGATTTCGTCCGAATCATTCATGGTCAATCGAATTAGATCTGATGTGACCTTGCTTGGGGCTAATTCCACCTTCTGGATAGCCGCCTTGAGTTCTGGACTAATTTGAGCAAGTTCTGACGTAAAGGTCTTGATTTGTTCGCTGTCATTAAAGAGAACTGATATATAAGTTTCTGGCAGACTGACCAAACTGACCGAACTGGTCTCGAGCTGACCGCTTGAAAGGATTGGATAATGACTTTCTCCAGAAACATAGTAGGCCACAATATCATATTCCTTGACCTTGATTGTAAACTTGGTTGGAAATTGATAGACAAGCTGAGCTGATTCAACCCAATAGTTAGACTTGATCTGCTCTTCATATTTTGCCTTGTCTAGCAGAAGGTTAATCGTATAATCCGAATCCTGAATGCCTGAAGCCTGTCGAATATCATCAGCTGTAGTTTGCACTGTTCCCTCAACACGAATATCCTTCATAGTCGCATAAGGACTGAGCAAGTAAACAGAGGCAAGCAATAAAAGCAGACTGAGAAACAAAATCGAGATAGCCCGCCAGATATGAACTCCTGGAATTTTCGGTTTGACCGGTTTTTCCTTTACAGTCTTTTTCTCTATTTTTTTATCCTGTTTATTCTGTTTCTTTGGCTCTTTGGATTTTGGTTCTTCTTTGGCTACTTCTTTTTTGGCGTCTTCTGATTTTTCTACTTTTTCCTTAGCGTCTTCCTTATCTGATTCTGAATCTTTTGGTTCAGACTCACTCTCTTTGTCTTCAGTTTCATCTGATTTTTCAGATTTTGAAGCCATTCGAGCTTGTCTTTCCTTTTCCTTCTCCTCAGCTAGGGCCGCCTCTTCTTCAGCCTTCTTTTTTAGGTATTCTTGGTTTCGTTTCTGCCATTCTGATAACTCTTTAAATTCTTCGAGGATTTCTTTGCCCTCATTTTTCTTATCTTTTGACATTTACTTTCCTTATGATAAATCTTTTTTCAATAATTGATAAAAATCTGCAAGAGATTTCAATTCCTTTGAAGCCTTCATCTTAGCTTGGTAATCTTCCTTGTGACTTAGTAAGTGAGAAAGCTTCTCTCCCAAACTATCCAAGGTCAAATCGCTTTCTTGAAGCTCTTCTGCATAGCCTTTTTTTACAAAGTAAGCTGCATTTTCAATCTGGTCTCCACGACTAGCTTCACGACCAAGTGGCACAATAACATGTAATTTTGCCATGGCCAAAAGCTCAAAAATCGTATTGGCACCACCACGTGTCACAACAATATCAGCCAATTCCATCAAGGGTTGATAGAGATTGGTCACATAGTCAACACGAAAGAGATTTTGGCTCAACTCATTCAGGCTAGAATCTCCAGTTAAATTGATAATATTGTAGCGCTCTGTCAGTTCTTTCTTATGGTCTGTCACCAATTGGTTAAAGACACGAGCGCCTGCAGAACCACCAACAAACAATACTGTTGGCAATTTGGGATTAAAGTGGGTTTGAATATCTACCAATTCATCTGGTTCTGGACTTTTTTGGTCTGAAACCTTGGTCACTGCTCCCACATGCTCGACCTTAGACAAACTTGAATCTTGCTCAAAGGTTGAATACATCTTAGTCGCAAATTTATAAGCAATTTTATTGGCCAAGCCCATAGATAGGTCAGATTCGTGAATAAAGACAGGCACTCCTGAAACACGTGCTGCGATAACAGGTGGCACAGAGACAAAGCCTCCCTTTGAAAAAAGTGCTTGTGGACGAAGTCGCAACATAATAAAGAGAGATTGGACAATTCCCCAGCC
Source organism: Streptococcus mitis (assembly GCF_047460035.1). Taxonomy (GTDB): domain Bacteria; phylum Bacillota; class Bacilli; order Lactobacillales; family Streptococcaceae; genus Streptococcus; species Streptococcus mitis_DW. Next base: position 25,296 of record NZ_JASHHB010000009.1, read on the forward strand.
AACTTTAAAGACGTCCAGCATATTTTGCCAAGAGAAATAACGACGCAATTTTCCAGTCGCAATGGAATGGAAGGTGACATCTAGACCCGACTTGAGGATTTCTTGGTGTTCGATACCACGCTTGTCCCCGATATAGTGGACTTCCCAGCCATCTTCGATGAACTTGGGCATCAACAAAAGGTTGAGGGTCACGTGTCCAACCGTCCCCCCACCTGTAAAGACAATTTTTTTCATATTATTCCTTTAACTCCGCTACTGTGTCGATAAATAGGTCGCCACGTACTTCAAAGTTAGCATACATATCCCAGCTAGCATTAGCAGGACTGAGAAGGACTACATCTCCTTGAGTCGCAAGTTCATAGGCTTTGCGGGCCGCATCTGCAATGTCAGTCGCATCCACATATGCCACACCAGCCTTGTCTGCTGCCCGTTTGACACGTTCTGCAGACTGACCTAGGATGACCATCTTCTTAAGTCCAGTAATGTCTGGTACCAATTCGTCAAACTCATTGCCACGGTCCAAACCACCTGCAATCAAAATGACCTTGCTGTTGTCAAATCCTGACAAGGCTTTTTGAGTTGCCAAGATATTGGTTGATTTACTATCATTATAGAATTTGACACCCTTGATTTCATCCACAAATTGGAGACGGTGTTTGACACCTCCAAAGGCTGAAAGAGTTTCTTTGATGGTTTGGTTGTCCACACCACGAAGCTTGGCTACAGCAATCGTCGCAAGGGCATTTTCCACATTGTGGCTACCTGGAACTCCGATTTCATTCGCTGCCATGACCACTTCCCCACGGAAGTAGAGCTGACCATCTTCCAAATAAGCTCCATCAACCTTTTCCTGTGTTGAGAATGGTACAACTGTAGCTTGTGTTTTTCTTGCCAATTCTTTTGCCAAGTCTTGGTTAAAGTTCAAGACAAGGAAATCAGACGCTGTCATCTTGTTCTGGATATTCCACTTGGCTGCTACATATTCCTCAAAAGAACCATGATAATCGATATGAGTTGGCATGAGGTTGGTAATAACCACAATCTCAGGATGGAATTCTTGAACGCCCATCAGTTGGAAAGAAGAAAGTTCCATGACAAGCGTGTCCTTATCTGACGCAGTTTGGGCCACTTGACTAGCTGGATAGCCGATATTCCCTGATAAAAGACCATGTTGCCCAGCAGCAGTCAAAACTTCCCCAATCATCGTCGTTGTGGTTGTTTTACCGTTCGAACCAGTAATACCAACAATCGGTGCTTCAGAAATCAAATAAGCCAATTCCACCTCGGTCAAGACTGGAATTCCCTTGGCCAAAGCCTTTTCAATCATGGGATTACTGTAGGGGATACCTGGATTTTTCACCATAAGGGCGAACTCTTCATCCAAGAGTTCCAAAGGATGACCGCCTGTGATGACCTTGATCCCTTCTTCCAACAAACTTTGGGCAGCTGGATTGTCCTCGAATGGTTTCCCGTCATTTACTGTCACAATGGCACCCAGCTTATCCAACAAACGAGCTGCAGATTCACCAGACTTGGCCAAACCTAAAACAAGGACTTTCTTATTTTTAAATTGATCTATTACTTTCATGTCTCGAACTCCATTTCTACTCTTACTATTTTACCATTTTTATGGAAATAAAAAAGCCACAAAGTGTGTTTGTGACTCTTTCTTCTAACTGAATTTTACCTTATCATCTATGTGATAAATCGGTAACTCGAATGACTTGGTCCACTTGCTCCCAAATCAGAGGATTGTGGGTCGCAATAATAATGGTCCGATTCGGATTTTTTAAAGATTCTAGGATGGAAAGTAATTCCTCAGAGTTTTTGGGGTCTAGTGAAGCGGTTGGTTCATCTGCCAGAATCAAAGGTGGATCCTTTAAAATTATCTTCGCTAGTGCAACACGTTGTGCTTCTCCTCCTGATAATTCAAAGATAGGTTGCTTTAAATCTAAATAAGAGAGGTTTACACGGTTTAGAGCTTGTTTCATCAAAGAGATTTTCTCTTTTTCTTTCAACTTTTTACCAACTAAACCCAGATTGAGATTCTCTTTGACGGTTTGACTTTCAATTAAGCCAAAATCTTGAAATAAGTATCCTAAGTAATCTCTAAAGAAAACAGAAGGCTTGATGTCCTTAAGAGAGGTACCATCATAGATGATTTGCCCTTTGTCATATGGCTCTAATCGTCCAATCATATTCAAGAGTGTTGTCTTACCGCAGCCACTTGTACCGATTAAGGCATAAATTTTCCCACCTTCAAAATGAAGATTCGTATCTGAAAATAGCTGACGGTTTCCAAACTTTTTAGATATATTCTTTAGTTCAATCATCCTATTTTCCTTTCATAATTGTCATAGAAACACGAGATTCTTTATGAGCTTGACGGTAAAGCGTCAAAACTGCACTAGCTAGAAAGACTAATAAAGTGAGCAAGCCAATCACCAAGTCTCGACTGCTTAAAATAAAGAAACTAGCACCAAATACAAAACTGGCAAATTGGCTAACCATATACTGAGCATGTGTTTCAAAAAATCGTAAACCTGAAATTCGTTTAATCAAGATGTCTCGACGGAATTGCTCGAAATATAGAAGATTGACAGAATAAAAGAGTAACAAGGAACTAGCTATCCCAACAATAGCTCCTAAAATAAGGGTTAGAGTTTCTGTTTGAACCTCATAGTAACGTGCGAGGTAAACACTTCGTCTTTCCTTGAGGTAGGAGACTTGAGCATAAATTCCTGCATTTTTCAAGAGTTTAATCCCATCTTCATATCCTTTGACAAAGATATTATTACCAGCATTGATAGACCAACTAGATAAGGATGTAAAACTATCACCTGTAGAAGTCGGCGTGAATACCACTAAAATCGGATCAGTCAAATACTGAGTGGTTACGGGATTCTCACCGTTATTATAAACAAACCGCTTTTCTCCAGTTGGAAGATAACTAACAATCGCTCTCATTTCATACTCTAAAGGAGCACTTGCCTCCTCACCAGATTTTCCATAATAACTCAATCTTTCTTCAAAAGCTTTCTTAAGTTCTGCTTCCTGTGAACGAAGAGATTCTGGTAATAAGAGTCCAAATTCACCTTTTTGAAGATGGGCTAGTTTCTGTCTAGTATCATCATTTACAGTAACATTTTCCTTCTCCAAATAACTGGGACTAACATAGAGCGTATTAGCATCTGGACTATAGGTATCCAGTGTCTCTCCTTGTTCATTTTTTCCTTGTTCATTTTTTCCTTGTGGATTTGCAAAATGAATGAGATTATCTTTTACAAATAGAGCCTGTTCTTCTTCGATTGCTTCCTTGGCAAAGGCATACCACTTATTCTGATTTTCTGTATCTTTTACTCTATCACCTAAGCCAAAGAAAATCTGGTAATAGTCTGCTCTGTCCTGCCATGCTTGTTTTGAAATTTCAAGTTCTTTCAATCGTTGGTAAGACGTCAAACCTGTCTTAACAGCGTAGCCTACTGTAAAAACAGCTACTAACTGACACAATAGGGTTAAAGCCATCAAGCGTTTAAGGGGTAATCTTCCCTTAATAACGGGAACTAATGCTTTATAACTCAAACTCATTAGGTAAAGGAGCATTAGTAAAATTGAAATCCCCAATAAAAACAAAAGATAGAAACTAATCCCAAAACCATAGGTAGCTAACAAGATAGGATAAAACAAACCTTGACTAAAAAGAACGACTCCCCCACCTAGGAAGGAAAGGAGGGCTGATAGAAGGAGCCATTTGATATCAGTAGATAAAGAATGCCCCATGATGGATAAGAGAGTCTGACCAGAAAAGAGTTTTATACCTGCAGCTCTCATTTCCTTAATCCGAGTGATAATCACTAGAGCAAAGAAAGATAAGCCAAATATTGCTAAACTAATTAAAATAAGGGGATTTAGTAATATTTGAAAAGCAAGAAAATAGGGCGGTATCTTTCGGTCAGCAATTGCTTTATAACCCAAATCTCCTAATTTATCGGCAAGCTTTTCTTTCGTCAGGGAGCCTGATAAAAGGAGATAACTATTTAGCGGATCACTACGTTCACGACTTTCTTGGCTAGCTTCTTGGAATTCTTTTGGTAAAGTTCCCTGACCATAAGTTGCATAAGTAAAGTGAGTCGTCCCATCCTTACTCGGCTCTACGATTCTTCTAGCTATTAAACTCTGTTCTGAGTTTGCAAAATTCTCCAATTCCTGTTCAAATACCTCACGCGTCGGTTCCTGAGTATCCTTTTTGACACGAAGTAAGGAGACGGAATCATAGCTTGCAAATAAATATTGTGGAGCACGTAAGACAATAATCCAAGCAAGGAAGAAGCTGAGAAAAAAAGTTGATAATAATATGAATAGTTTCTTCATAGTAGACTCCTTGTATAAGAGAATAACCCTATAGAACAAAGATTTTATGTTTTATAAATTCTTAGAATTATTTTCCTAGTTTAATCCATTACACCCTGAGCACCAAGACAACAAATTTAATCCTTCCTCGTTTTGAAAACGATTTCTTATGACTTAAGTATATCACTTTCTATATAATCTATCAACATCTTTTACCAAAATATTATTAGTAATAGAATTTTACAGTTCCCTTAAAAATAAATGTCAGTAACGAATTTTATTCAAGTTTTTCCCATTCATACTTTACAAGCAAAAGAGATGATGTTATAGTAAAAGGCAATTCAAACTATTGTAAAATTTCTACAAAAAAAAGAGAGCCAAAACTCTCTTTTTATCTTCTTTTACTTTTATGGACCGACATGAGGGTAATATCTCGCAAGCTAAAGTATGCTAGGAAGAGCATGGCGATTGCGATAAAAAATTCTGTCGGTAGCTGAAAGATTTGCAGAACAGACAGCATGAGTAAAATCAAGAGTGCTACGAAAGCAAAGACGACAAGGACGATATTGACTGTCCCTTTAATGCTTTCTGGTGTCGCAAATACATAGAGTAGTAATAAGAGGAGTCCTATGATTAAATAAACCATCTTTATCTCTTTCTAGCTCTTATTCAGCTGATTTTTTCTTCTTGTTAGCTTTCTCACGCTCTGCCTTGTTAAGGATTTGTTTACGCAAACGGATAGACTCAGGCGTTACTTCCATGTACTCATCGTCGTTCAAGAACTCAAGAGACTCTTCAAGGGTCAAGATACGAGGTGTCTTGATAACAGCTGTTTGGTCCTTAGTAGCTGAACGAACGTTAGTCATTTGTTTCGCCTTAGTGATGTTAACTGTCAAGTCATTTTCACGAGAGTTTTCACCGATGATCATTCCTTCATAAACCTCAGTACCTGGGTTGACAAAGATCGTACCTCGTTCTTCGATAGACATGATTGAGTAAGTTGTAGCCTTACCAGCATCGATAGAAACAAGGGCACCACGGTGACGACCACCAATTTCACCTGGAATCAATGGCAAGTATTGGTCGAAGGTATGGTTCATGATACCGTAACCACGAGTCATTGACAAGAACTCAGTTGAGTATCCAATCAAACCACGCGCAGGAACAAGGAAGACCAAGCGAGTTTGACCATTACCAGTTGAAATCATATCCAACATTTCACCCTTACGTTCAGAAAGGCTTTGGATAACAGACCCTTGGTATTCTTCTGGAGTGTCGATTTGTACACGTTCAAATGGTTCGCATTTAACACCGTCGATTTCTTTTACGATAACCTCTGGACGAGATACTTGAAGTTCATATCCCTCACGACGCATTGTCTCGATAAGGATTGACAAGTGCAATTCTCCACGTCCTGAAACAGTCCATTTGTCTGGTGAATCAGTTGGGTCAACACGAAGGGAAACGTCTGTTTGCAATTCTGCCTGCAAGCGTTCTTCCACCTTACGAGAAGTCACCCATTTACCTTCTTTACCAGCAAATGGTGAGTTGTTGACCAAGAAAGTCATTTGAAGAGTTGGCTCATCGATGTGTAGGATTGGAAGAGCTTCAACTGCGTCTGTCGGAGTAATAGTTTCACCGACAAAGATATCTTCCATACCTGAAACGGCAATCAAGTCACCTGCTTTTGCTTCTTGGATTTCACGACGTTCCAAACCAAAGAAACCAAAGAGTTTTGTAACACGGAAGTTTTTAGTTGTGCCATCAAGTTTAGAAAGGGTAACTTGGTCCCCAACTTTAACAGTACCACGGAAGACACGACCGATACCGATACGGCCAACGAAGTCATTGTAGTCCAAAAGTGATACTTGGAACTGCAAAGGCTCATCTGAGTTGTCTACTGGAGCTGGAATATGGTCGATAATCGTGTCAAAGATTGGTGCCATAGTAGCTTCTTGGTCAGCTGGATCATCTGACAATGAAGAAGTTCCGTTGATCGCTGAAGCATACACCACTGGGAAGTCAAGCTGGTCATCATCTGCACCAAGCTCGATGAAAAGTTCCAAGACTTCGTCCACTACTTCTGCTGGACGAGCTGATGGCTTATCGATTTTGTTAACAACCACGATTGGAACAAGATCTTGTTCCAAGGCTTTTTTCAATACGAAACGAGTCTGTGGCATTGTTCCTTCGTAGGCATCTACGACCAAGACAACACCGTCAACCATTTTCATGATACGCTCAACTTCTCCACCGAAGTCCGCGTGTCCTGGTGTGTCCATGATGTTGATACGAGTTCCGTTGTAGGCAACGGCTGTATTTTTAGCAAGAATGGTGATTCCACGCTCTTTTTCGATATCGTTTGAGTCCATAGCACGCTCTGCCAATTCAGTACGTGCATCAAGCGTTTCTGATTGTTTCAATAATTCGTCAACGAGGGTTGTTTTACCGTGGTCAACGTGGGCGATAATCGCAATGTTACGGATATCTTCTCTTAATTTTGTCATGATTTCCTCTATAATATTCAAAATTTATTTTCTAACTGAACGATTATACCATAATTTCAGGTAAATAACATAACTCAAGCAAGTGTAAATGTTTTCACTCTGCTTTTCTTTTCACGTCAAGCCTTTTCAAAGCAAGCTACTTATGATAAGATAGGCACAGTATGCGTTTAGATAATTTATTAGCCCAAGAAAAAATCAGCCGAAAGGCCATGAAACAAGCCTTACTCAGAGGAGAAATTCTAGTCGATGGTTGCCCTGCCCGCTCCCTAGCCCAAAATATCGATACAGGTCTACAAGAACTCCTTTTTCAAGGACAAATCGTTCAAGGCTATGAGCACACCTACCTTATGCTTCATAAACCTGCTGGTGTCGTTACAGCCAATAAAGACAGGGAACTTCCAACCATCATGGACCTCCTTTCGCCTGACATCCAGTCTGACAAGCTCTATGCCGTCGGCCGACTGGACCGAGATACGACAGGACTCCTCCTCGTGACCGATAACGGACCCTTGGGCTTTCAGCTCCTCCATCCCCAATATCATGTCGATAAGACTTATCGAGTTGAGGTTAATGGACTTCTGACACCTGACCATATCCAAGCCTTTCAAAAGGGAATTGTCTTTTTAGATGGTACTGTCTGTAAACCCGCAAGACTAGAGATTCTATCTGCAAGTCCTTCCTTCAGTCAAGCCTCTATTACCATTTCAGAGGGGAAATTTCATCAGGTAAAAAAAATGTTCCTCTCGGTTGGTGTCAAAGTAACCTCCCTCAAACGAGTTCAATTCGGTGATTTTACATTAGACACAGAACTAACAGAAGGCCATTACCGTCCTTTGAATCCAGAGGAATTGGAAATCATTAAAAACTATTTAGAAAAAAGTGGATAAAACAAAAAAGCTTTATGTTTAAAGCTTTTTGTTCATTGCTCATCTAAAAAATACTGCGACGGCTACAATCCAGTTAAGTACAGAAACCACAAGTCCTACGATGTTGAGAATTTTTTCTGTTTTATAGTCTAGTCTAGATTCTTTTTGGTATGAAAAAGCCAAGACCAATCCTATGATCCCCAAAATCAGGCCTACAATTGGAAATAACAAACCAAGAATAATCGACAAAATACCCACAAAAAGTGGATTTTTCTTCTTTTCTTTCATGTTCTAAGAACTCCTTAAATTTTATACAAATTAATTATACTATAAAACAATAGCTTCATCCTATCATTCGACTAATTTGGAAATAAGGTTAGCTAGTCTTCACTTTCCCTTTCCAAGAATCCAATCCATAAGAAAGGATATAAATCTCAGAAAAACCTTGTTTTTTCAAATAAAGGGCTGCATTTGTAACCCGTTGCGCACGTTGGTTTTCGTAAAGAAGGACAGGTTTATCCTTACGAAGAGCTGCAAGACTAGTTTTCAACTGACTTGAAGGAATATTGCGTGCACCAAGGATATGTTTTCTGTGGAATTCTGCTGGGTCGCGCAAATCAATCAATTGACCCGTACGAATCAAGGCTTCAAACTCCTCATTGTCTACAATTTTAGCCGCACGGCGAATACGAAGATAGTTAAAGCCCATCCACGCCAACATTGCTAGTATAAGTGCCCACAAAATCCAAGTAACCATTAGTTCTTTTCTCCATTTTTCTCAATATAATCCAATTCTACCTTGTGCTCTCTGCGAAGAACTGCTTCTGCCTCTAGATAGTCCAATTTGTCCATCAACCCTGCATCGTAAATCCGAGAGAGTTCCAACTTCATCAGTTCAATATCATATAAGCGTTTTCCCATGTAAACAATAATACCAAATCGTTTGAGGAATTGCTGCACATCATAGAATGTTTTCATAAGACTCATTCTAGCAAAATTTTGTGTTTTTTTCAAGAAGAGAATCACACAATGCCCCTGATTTTCCTATCTTCTTTGGCGATTCTGACGCAAGTGTGGTACAATAAAAACATGAGAATTCAACAATTACATTATATTATCAAAATCGTCGAAACTGGCTCCATGAATGAGGCAGCCAAGCAACTCTTTATCACCCAACCCAGTCTTTCCAATGCTGTGAGAGATTTGGAAAATGAAATGGGGATTGAAATCTTTATCCGCAATCCTAAGGGTATCACCTTGACCCGTGATGGGATGGAGTTTCTCTCTTATGCCCGTCAGGTTGTCGAGCAGACCCAGCTTCTGGAGGAACGTTATAAAAATCCTGTCGCCCACCGCGAACTCTTTAGCGTTTCGTCTCAACACTATGCCTTTGTGGTCAATGCCTTTGTCTCTTTGCTCAAGAAAAGCGATATGGAGAAATACGAGCTCTTCCTTCGTGAAACTCGGACTTGGGAAATTATCGACGATGTCAAGAACTTCCGTAGTGAGGTCGGTGTCCTATTTTTAAACAGCTACAACCGTGATGTTTTAACTAAGATGCTGGATGACAATCACCTACTGGCTCACCATCTCTTCACAGCGCAACCGCATATCTTTGTCAGCAAGACCAATCCTCTGGCAAAAAAAGACAAGGTCAAACTAGAAGACTTGGAAAACTTCCCTTATCTCAGCTATGACCAAGGGACGCACAACTCCTTCTACTTTTCAGAAGAGATTCTTTCCCAAGAACACCACAAGAAATCCATCGTAGTCAGCGACCGTGCTACCCTCTTTAATCTCTTGATTGGTTTGGATGGTTATACCATTGCAACAGGTATTTTGAACAGCAACCTCAACGGAGACAATATCGTTTCCATCCCACTGGATATTGATGACCCAATTGAACTGGTCTATATCCAGCATGAAAAAACAAGCCTGTCTAAGATGGGCGAACGCTTTATCGACTATCTCCTAGAAGAAGTCCAGTTTGATAGTTAATACTCTTTGAGTTTCATTGAGTATGAAAATACCTCTAAATCGAATAACTTAAAAACCTCAAGAACTAGCTTTCAACCCTAATTCTTGAGGTTTTTTCTCTAATAATAAATCAAGAGTATTTTATAAAATTTTATTTTTTAAACCAAAATATAGAAAGGATTAAAACAAGGACAAGTCCAGCTCCCACAACCAGTCCAAATACTGGGATTTTTCCAAATAGTTTTTGTTCTGGCTTTGTCTCCTCACTACTGTCTTGAGTTGATTCTGCCACTATATCGTCTTGTTTCGCTACTTCCTGTTCTGCTTTTTTCTCAATTTTCTTAGGACCATAAGTTGGATTTACAAAAGTTACTAGCTTGGAAGGTTTAGAATAGTCTTCCTCCCCTTCTTTTACTACCCACAATACATTATATAAAGTTCGCCCTTCTAGCACCATACCATGTTCGAGTCGATGACCAGGAGGCAAACCTCCACCTAAACCAACACTGAAAGAGAAAAAATCATTTTCCTGATCCTCTTTTAAGACAATAAATCCATTCTCACTCACTTTTTTAAGACGAGATAACTTCCCTCTAATATCTCCATCTTTAAATGTTCCAGTGAAGCTTCCGTCCTCTCCTAGAATAAGCGATGAAGCTCTACCAGGCTTAGTACCATTATTTGGCTCTTTATTAATCCAAATACCTACTAACTCAGAGGGCAAAGGAATTTCATCTCCAATTTTGGCATCGACAAGGGACTTGGGCATAGGAGGATTCGGATCCATATTATCTCCAATGATTGGGAGATTTAAGGAAGTATATTCAATAGTTGAGGTATCTATCTTTGTTTTAGAGTCAAGGTTTAAGTCATCTAAGTCACCTTCTCCTGCTCTAAATTCACCTTTTTTAATTAACGTTGGCTCCTTATTTTCTTTAGAAAGTTGGAACAATCTATATGACATAATCCCTGGAGAACTTTCGAACACTATAATACTGCCATCTGTGTAGGTATTAATAACTGTCCCCATCCTGAGACTTATATCCCAAAATCTATCAAATAAGGGAGTTGGGGTATTACCATTCATATAATATACTTCAAACAGTTCCCATTTTTCACCATTAGTAAGACCAATTAATAATTCATCAGTCCCATTTCTATCAATGTCTTTCAAAGCGTAACCAAGTCTATTAGCATTATTTTCAAATAGATGTTTGCTCTCCCACTTCTCAGCAATTTGTGGCAATAGTTGATTGTAGTCAGTACTATCAGCTTGTGCTGAATCCACTAGTGAAAACAAGCCGCAAAACAAACCCAAACAGGTAATTATTTTTATAATTTTCTTCATATTATTTCTAATTTTAATTTCACCTATATAAATTAATAAATATTATTTTGATGGTAATGGTTATGTGTGTGATAATGATTTTCTTGAACACGTAAATTTCTCAAGTAATCAACTGCTTCTTCTGTATTTCTACGGATTCCATCTAACTGCTGTAATTGCAAAGTTTGAACATAATTGTTGTATCTTAATGCTTGAAGCATTTTCTTAGTATCAATATATTGTTCCCTTTGTAACTGTAGCATTTCTTTCTGATAGTTCAACTGTAATTCTTTATACTTTGTATCATCATATAAATTTACTAGTTCCTTCATATTATCAGCTTTGAAATTTTCTAAAGCTCCGATAAAAAACTCTATAGCTTCTATGAAATAATAATCTTTGGGATACCATCCACTACCAAAAGCCACTAGAGCTCCTGCAGCTTCTTGCATCTCTATTTCACACTGCTGTTGCTCTTCCTTAATTTCTTGTTCACGTTTAATCTGTCTATTATAATCAGACTTTCTCATACCTGAATTTTTAATGAGTTGTTTATTATCATCATCAATTAGAGTATTAATGAAATCAACCCATTTAGGATACCAAATCTTACCTAAAATAGAAGTTTATAAAAACAGTCTAGGTTTCTTATCGTCAAGAAAACATGGAATAAATCTATAAAATGATGAATTCATCGATGTCTAGGAATTATGTTTGGACAGGTCAGTGATGCACAGATTTAGCTTAAAAGATTGATAGTGACTGAAATAGTTTTTTTAAATTGTTATTAGATTTAAAAGCTAAAATAACTCGTTTGGATTTGGCGTTGGATGATTATAATGCTGTTGTTGATTTTGAAAAGATAGAACGTAAATTAAAATCTGGTGATTATCGTTCATCTAAGAAGAGCTACAATGTCATCAAAGAATTTTATTTGATACTTAATTTGTTTATTGGTGTGTTTCTTCTATAATTTTACCATCTGCTTTATCAAAATCTATTACATTTCCTTTAGAAACTTCGGTGATGAGTAGATTTGCAGAAGATGGGCCTGAACGATATGAAACATAACCGGCATAGTATTTATCACGGATTTGTCCACTGGTCAGAGATGTGTAAGCATTATAATATGTCGGATCCATTTTTATAAGTTCTTGTTTAGTGTTATTCCCATTTGTTAGTACGCTAGCTGTAACTTTATCGTTTTCATAATTTTCTTTAGAGTTTTCTTCAGCTAACTTTTTAATTTCATTGATGTTTTTTCCCACAACCTCATCCATTGTAAGTTTTTCATCTATATAGTACCCTTTCAGTTTTCCGCTTTTTGTGATATAGATGTAGTTTATTTTTTCATCTTTTCCAGGCAGGTTATCGTTATTAGAATCATCCACATTATAGAAAACTCTCTCTTGATTGTCGTTCATTAATTGAGTGATACCTTTTCCTTTTGTATTCATAGATGATGAACAAGCTGCTAAACCGACACTAGAAAGTAGTGCGCCTAAGATAAGTAAAGTATTTCTTTTTTTCATAAGAGACTCCTAAATATTATTTATTTTTCCATAAAAGTATAACAGGTATTGTACAAATATTGTTATGATTTTTTATTATTTCCAAAATTTCCACCATTTTTTAGATGTTTCTATTAGTTTAGTATCACGATTATAGATGATTTGCTAAAAATTGGATATCTGCATATCTTTGCCTCATCATTTTCTCTATTTTGTTAGATGAATTACTTTCTAATAATACTGATTTCTCTTCCACTTCATTCTCCATCTTTTTTCTATTTTACTAAAAAACCTGCTATTATTAGTACATCCATCCCAACTACTACTGAAAAGAAGTTATTTAATCAATCCGTTTATTAGTAGCTTTAGCACCTTTTATAATCATTATTGCCGCAAAAATATTTATTAAAACACAGATAAAATATAGAATAGCTCCGTAACCTAATTGTGCTCTACCAACTATTTCATTCAAGAATGTAAAATGAATAAACAAACTAAATGCACTTAATAAAATAATGACAAGTGACTGAATAATTGCTATTACTCTTCTATTTACTATAAATAAAGATAATAATAAAGTGATTACAAATGCACCGTACCAAACAATAAATACCATAAATTGGGAAGGCGCATTTAGATAATCAACTACGTACTCACTTACCGGAGCTAGTGATTGATTACCTGATGTAACAACAGGCAATAAGAAAGTAATTAGGCCAACCAAACTAGCTAAAGTTATTAATTTTTTGAATTTCATTCATATTCTCCTTTTATACAATTTCCTAAGCCAGTAGCTTTTAAGGTACTGGCTTAGGCTGTTAATGTGTAGTCTATTTTACTCTGCTAAAGGTTTGATTTGGCTCTTGAAGATAGAGTTCTTTATCTTTTAACATATATTTTGTTTTCCCTATTTCTCTACCTTCATCGTCTGTGATTGTCAATACTTTCTTTTGTTTATCAATTTTCACTAATCTTTTTTCTTTGTCTCCGTCTGAATCTTCAGAGATGACGGTCCCAGAATTTCCTTTAATCACCATGACTAAATGATCACGTTTTGTTAAAATTTCATAAGTTCCATCTAATGGATCACTAGTTAATTTACGAACTCCAAAGAACAGAACAAGAAAGATAGCTAGGCTAATTCCGATAGATTGTAGAGGTTTTGTTTCAAATAATTTTTTAATTTTTTCAATGAGACCATTCATATCTAGATTTTCGATTTGTTTTCCAGCTTTATCTACAAAAATTGACGCCTCTTTTTTGAGTGCTTCTACTCTATCAGGCTTCTCTGTAACTACTTCATTAATTGATTCTTCCATTCTTTCCGTAGTCTCATCGACTTTTTCTACGGTCACTTCTTCAGTATCTTCGACTTTTTCTACGATTATCTCTTCGTTCATTTGGTTTTCATGTTTTTCCATTATTTTCTCTATTCTCCCAGTTCAAAAAAATTTATTTAACCCACTTACCTGAGCCATCTACTTTGTAGCCATCTGGGGTCCGTTCGTTGACTGCCATCTTACCATTTGACTTGAGATAGTAGTCACCTATCCATGTATTACGAGCATAGCTACCCTCAGAAGTTAGGTAATAATAAGATTGGTAGCTGCTATCATAGACCCACTCGCTCTTAGCCATTTTACCATTTGATTTGAGGTAATAGCTACCTACCCAAGTGTTACGGGCATAGCTACCTTCTGATGTTAGATAATAGTATGAACTATAGTTTTTATCGTAAATCCACTCACTCTTAGCCATGTAACCACCTGATTTGAGGTAGTAATTGCCTGACCAAGCATTCTAAACATAGTTACCTGACGCATTTAGGTAGAAGTAAGAATTGTACTGAACATCAAAAATCCATTGATTAACTACTTTCACACCAGCTTTGTAGTAAGAAGAACCTGACCAGCCAGTCTGAGCTGAGTTAGAGTTAGAGTTAGTAGATTGTTTTGGAGTTTCAGTAGCTGTTGGTGTCTCTACCTTCTTAATCGGATAGTATTTATATCCAGAGATTTTAAAAACTTCTGAACGTCCAAAGTAACGTTTTCCAAAATCATCTGAACTGTAGATATCTAGATGGTAGTTCCCATCTTTTACTGGGAGTATATTAATTCCCTGTCTTATCCTATTACTTCCTCCAAATCTTCCAAAAGTGTGTGAAGAAGCAAGTTCTCCAGTATCTTCATTAACTAGATCAAAATCAAGATATGTATTATCATTAGTTGTAGAACTTCTTTGAAGGTCAACCGAAAGTATAGTTATTTCTCCTGTCTGTATCAAAGTGATTTTCAAGGGATTCTGAGTATCCTTGACACTCATATCTGTTAAGGAATGAACCGTTGTCGGTTTAGAGGCTACATAACCTATTGACAATAAAGCACCGGCTAGTAAAGAAGAGGCCAACATTTTTCTGTTTCTCATAACAAAACTCCTTATATATTTCTATGTTTCAAAAATTTTATGATAACTATGAAAGTAAATATGATATTTTTCTAGTGTCAATCCTTTAAGTTCTTCTCATGTCATTTTCTCCTTTGATAGCTGATAGAATAGGATTGAGTGGTAAGTCAATCCTTGTTATACTAGTATAACAAGCTTCCTTTTTAGCTATTCTTTACCTTATCATACCATAATAGATATTTAAATTTTTCGCTATTTAAACTATAGTTTCAATCTTGTTCATAAAAATAAAAAATAGCATAGAATTCTAGTATTTTGTAACTATAGTTTTCTTTCTCCATTTTTTTCTCTAAATTTTTGTATAATAGTCTTAGAAGTATGTAAGGAGATTATTTATGGAAAATCTATACCCATTTGGAGCTACATTTAAGTACCTGCGCGAAGCACGAGGACTCAGCCTAAAGGAAGCCGCCTCAGATATCGTATCACCACAGTTCCTAAGTCAATTTGAAAAAGGAGAAAAAGGAATTTCACTTGAAAACTTTGCCAAACTTTTAATTGTTATCGGAGTTGAATGGAATGATTTTGTTCTCGCCTATGCAAATAAAGGTGGAGACTGCTTAGAATTACCTGCTATTGAATTTGGCAAGCATGTGGTCCATGAAGAAGATATCCTCACTTACATTGAAGAATACGAAAAATTATTTCATGTCTATCTAAAAGACAATCCACTTCAAGCAGAAATGATTTTTAAATCTATTAAATTAAGACATTATCCAACCATATCAAAGAGTCCAGAAACCGTTGCCAGAATTCAAAACATTATCAAGCATTTAATGAAATCGGATGTCTTTAATAGTATCGAACTTGAAATTTATCGTGTTATCGTCAATCATTGCCCGATGGAACTCATTGACCATATGACCAAACAATTACTACTTATGTACAAAGAAAGTGCTAATACTGACACCTACATACGTATTTTAAATGCTCTTACTTTCTCTGCAAAATACTTCTCTGAATTGGGCTACTATCAAAAGGCTGATGATATTATTAAAAAAATTAAATCACTTCAGACCTTCGAACGAGGCTATCTGGCTATTCCACTCATGTTCCTAGAAGTTGAACATGTTTACAATCAATTTAGATGGAATAAACCTGAGGCTATTCCTTTAGCGAAAAATCTATTTAATTATCTTCAAAGCGCAAAATTTATTGATCAGCAATACTACTCTAATTTTATCAATGCCTTCACCTATCACTGCCACGCATTAAATAAGACAGGTATTGATTTGTTCTAATCGTCAAAAAAGTTGCTCCATGTTAGGAACAACTTTTTTTATTTATAATTAAAAGTTTCCCCTGCCAACTTATCTGCTAGTTTGGGAAAGAGGGTGTAAAACTTATGGGCTAGGTTCAACAACATAGGGAGATTGAGTTCTCGTTTATTTTTACCTATAATCTTAACAATCTTTTTAGCCACTGTATCTGGTTCTAGCAGGAAACGGTCAACCGACTTAAGATAAGTCCCATCTGGGTCCGCTTGGTCAAAAAATCCTGTTCGGATTGGTCCTGGATTGACTGTTGTCACATAGACTCCATAGGGCATGAGTTCGAGGCGCAGAGCATTTGAAAAACCAATGGCCGCAAACTTGGTCGCTGAGTAGAGACTAGACTTGCCAGTAGCGATCAAACCTGCCATGCTAACAATATTGATGATATGGCCTTTTCTACTTTCCTTCATACGGGCCGCAAGGAGACGAGATAGATTCATCAGGGCAAAGGTATTGACCTCAAACATCTGGTGAATATCTTGGTCAGAAATCTGGTCAAATTCCTCAAAGATCCCGTAACCAGCGTTGTTTATCAAAACATCAATCTTGCCATAGCGGAGATAGAGGTCTGCTAGCAGAGTTTCTAAGGCTGAATCATCGGTAATATCGATTTCAATCAATTCTGCTTGTGGATGATTTCCGTAGAGTTGGGCTAATTTTTCCTTATTTCGACCAAGTAAGATGAGTTGGTCATTTGGCAGGAGTTTGACCATCTCTTGTGCTAGGCCACCGCTAGCTCCAGTAATGAGAATAGTAGGCATACTTATCCTTTCTCAATCTGTTAGATTTCCACTTCTTCCAAGTCTTTGACCACATGGACATTTTCAAAAACAGTTGCCGCATCTTTCTTGAGCTTGCTGATATCTTTTGAGAGGAAACGGGCACTTATATGGTTGAGCAAGAGGCGTTTTGCACCTGCTTCTACTGCGACCTCCGCTGCCTGCATATTGGTTGAGTGACCATGGTTGCGGGCAATTTTTTCATCACCCTTGCCATAAGTGGACTCATGGACTAGGACATCAGCATTGACAGCCAGACGCACACTAGCATTGGTTTTTCGAGTATCTCCAAGAATAGTGATAATCTTACCTGGACGGGGAGCTGAGATATAGTCAGCTGCCTTGATTTCAGTTCCATCTTCTAGAACAACATCCTGACCATTTTTGATTTTTCCAAAAAGCGGGCCAAATGGGACACCAGCTGCCTTGAGTTTTTCAGCATCCAAGGTCCCTTCTAAGTCCTTTTGCATGACACGATAGCCAACACAGAAAATAGTATGATCCAGCTCCTCTGCATACACCGTGAATTTATCGGTCTCAAGGATTTTTCCTAGAGAATCTTGGTCAAACTCATGAAAATGAATACGGTAAGGCAGGCGCGAACCTGACACACGAAGGCTGGTTAAGACAAAGGACTTAATCCCTTGCGGTCCATAGATTTCCAAATCTGTCTGCTCTTCATTGGCTTGAAAGGCACGGCTAGAAAGGAAACCTGGCAAGCCAAAAATGTGGTCTCCGTGCAAGTGAGTGATAAAGATTTTGCTAACCTTGCGTGGTCGAATCGTTGTTTCCAGAATGCGATTTTGCGTTCCTTCTCCACAGTCAAAGAGCCAGACTTCGTTAATCTCGTCCAAGAGCTTCAGGGCGAGACTTGAAACATTGCGGGCTTTAGAGGGCTGACCAGCCCCCGTTCCTAAAAATTGAATATCCATTCGATACTTTCTAATTAATCAATATATAACATAGCAGTGCGGTTTTCCGATCGGAAATAGCGCTTGCCAGAAAAAGCAGCAGCTTCTTGCAGTAAATCCTCTTGGCTGTAGCCTTTGAGACGTTTACGACCATCAGCCAAGTTTTCCAAATCAGTCAAAGCTGTAAGACTCTCCACGCTAATAACTTCCTCGTCCCCTACAGCCTTCATGTAAATCTTGCCAGACTCCTCAAAGACTAGCTGATAGGGAAAAATTTGCGCAATTTCAAAGAGTAAGTCATCTGAAATTTTCTCTTCATTTTCAGAGAAAATTCTACCCAGACCCTCACTCTCATAACAAAAACCAAAGGATTTACCAGATAGATTCAGACGAATAAAAGGCTTATTTTCTAGGGTGAAACTCGGCTCAGTATTGTAAAGATTCAGTTCCTGACTGAGTTCCGCAAAATAATCCGTCGCAGCCTCAGGACTCTTTTTCTGGTAGAGTTCTGCAAAATAGGCATTGACCACACTTGGCGGAGGAGTAATCAGTGCCAACTGCTCCTGCTCTGTCTTGCCAGCTAGAAGCTGATCCAGATAGAGCTTGTCCAGACTTGTATAGCCCCCATATTTTAGAGCCAACGTTTTAATATCAGTCATAAAATTCCTCTAACCTCCATTTATTTTTCTCGGAAATGTAGCCTGTAATCACTTCGCCGTCCTCCTGATAATCACGTTCTTCAAGAATCGCAACACTTTCTAAATCGTGAATCTTGTAGGACTTAGAAAAAGGCACGCGCAGAGTAAAAGATTCAAAAATATCCTTGATTTTCTCTAAAAATAGTGCCTGCAAGTTCTCACGACTATCCTCAGCCTTAGCTGAAATAAGAGCATAAGGGGTTTGGGTAGGAGTAAAATCCTCCACCAAATCCGCTTTATTATAAAGTGTCAGACGAGGAATATCCTCCATATCCAAGTCTTTCATGATAGACAGGACTGTTTTTTCATGCTCCTCGTGGTAAGGATTGCTGGCATCGATCACATGAACCAGAAGATCCACATGCTTGCTTTCTTCCAAGGTTGACTTGAAACTGGACACCAACTCTGTCGGTAAATCTTGGATAAAGCCCACGGTATCTGTCAAAGTTACTTGGAGATTTCCCACCAGATGGATACTCTTAGTCGTCGCATCTAGAGTCGCAAAGAGCTCGTCCGCTTCATACTGGGTCTTACTGGTCAAGGTGTTCATGATAGTTGACTTCCCAGCATTGGTATAACCAATCAAACCAATCTTAAAGGTGCTTGACTCCAAACGTTTTTCTCTGACTGTCGCCCGATTTTTTTCAACCACCTTGAGCTGGCGCTCGATATCCGTGATTTGATTGCGAACACTACGACGGTTCAGCTCCAGCTGGCTTTCACCAGGTCCACGGGAACCAATTCCCCCTGCCTGACGACTGAGCATAATTCCCTGGCCAACCAAGCGAGGCAAGAGATATTTGAGCTGGGCTAGGTGAACTTGGAGCTTCCCTTCATGGCTTCGAGCTCGCATGGCAAAGATATCCAGAATCAACTGCATACGGTCAATGACCTTAACACCCAGAACTTCCTCTAGATTGACATTTTGCCGTGGAGTTAAACGATTGTTGACGATGACAGTGGTAATTTCTTCTGCATCCACCATGAGCGCAATTTCTTCTAACTTACCAGAGCCGACGAAGGTCTTGGAATCATATTTTTCACGTTTTTGTCTGTAGCTATCAACGACGACTGCCCCAGCTGTCTTAGCCAGACTGGCCAACTCTTCCATGGAGAGGTCAAAATTGTCCATGCCCTGTAATTCCACACCGATGAGAAGGACGCGTTCCTCTTTTTTCTCTGTTTCAATCATCTAAAAACTCCTCAATCTGGCTAAAAATACGCTCCTGCACACCAGACTCTCCAATCTGATAAAAGGTGACCTGCATGCGATTACGGAACCAGGTCAACTGACGCTTGGCAAAACGACGGGTCGCCTGTTTAAGACTCTCACTCGCTTCCTCAAGAGTTTGCTCGCCACGGAAATAAGGAAAGAGTTCCTTGTAACCAATCCCTTTAGCAGCCTGTACATCAGGATAATGGTCAAACAGCCACTTAGCTTCGTCTATAAGTCCAGCTTCAAACATCAAATCAACTCGGTGGTTGATACGTTCATAAAGCTGACTACGTTCATCATCCAAGCAGATAATCAATGGTTCATACAAGGTCTCTTGATTTTCTAAATCCTGACCAAAATGGGCTATTTCCAAGGCACGCATAGCACGACGACGATTAAACTGAGGAATCTCAAGGCCTGCTTGCTTCACAAGATGGGATAATTCCTCATCTGAATATGGCTCCAAACTAGCTCGATAAGCTAGAATCTCCTCATGGGGAGTCTCCCCACCTAGATGGTATCCTTCAAGTAAACTCTGGATATAAAGTCCAGTACCACCAGCGATAATGGCTAGCTTGCCACGGCTGTGAATATCCTCAATCACCATCTTAGCTTCTGAAACAAAATCAAAAGCCGAGTAAGACTCGGTTACCTCTCTAACATCAATTAAATGATGGGGAACAGCTGCCTGTTCTTCTGGACTAGCTTTAGCCGTCCCAATATCTAGACCTCGGTAAACCTGCTGACTATCACCGCTAACCACTTCGCCATTAAAACGCTTTGCAACTTCAATGGCAAGGGCTGTTTTTCCAACAGCAGTCGGTCCAACGATCACAATTATTTTTGTTTTCATCTTTTTTCCTTGAAAAATTCCCATTTTTTCGTTACTATTATTATAACACAAAAAGGTCAGTCAGAAAAATGTGACCTCTTGAAGGGGCTGGCTGATTAAGAAGATAAAGGAGGAAGACTCATGGCTAAAGGATTCGCTAAAGGTCTTGTAACAGGTGTCGCAGGAACTGTCGCTGCAGTCGCAGGTGCAGTATACGCATTTAAAAAGAAAGTGATTGAACCAGAAGAGCAAAAAGCAGCTTTCATCGAAGAAAACCGTAAAAAAGCAGCTCGTCGCCGCGTATCACGTTAAGAAACAAAAGAAGTTGGGATTATTCTCAACTTCTTTTTTCTATTCTTTTAAATAGCTAGGTCAAACTTCAACTGTGGCTTGACAGGGTCATAATCCACCAATTCAAAATCTTCTGCTTTGATATCAAAGAAATTGGTCTTATCTGGCACATTTAAAACCAAACGTGGTTGGCAGTTTGACGGCTCACGACGGAGCAATTCCTGAGCTTGTTCAAATTGATTGTCATAGATATGGAGATTATTGATAAAGTAGAAGAACTTACCAACCTTCCAGCCAAAATGCTTGGCAATCATCATTTGAAGAGCCACATACTGCATAGCATTGATATGGTGGGCCACCAGCATATCATTCGAACGCTGGGTCAAGGTCGCATCCAGATAGATTTCTCCATCTACACGGCGGACATCAAACATAGTCTGAAAGGCGCACGGGAGCAACCCATCTGTTTCTTCGAAAGCTTGGTAATCCCAGAGTGATATGATATTGCGGCGGTTCCAAGGGTTGGCTTCCAACTGCTTGAGAAGCTTATTGATGATGTCGTGTTTCTTAACGACCGCCCCGTAACGCTCACCAATAGTTCCTGTATCACCCACTTCCCAGTCATTCCAATAGTGAACATTGTACTTGTCATTGAGAACTTCTAGGCTATTCGACTGGTCTTGGTAGATCCAGAGAACTTCTTTGATGGCGGATTTGATGGCAATGGGACGCAAGGTTGTGATGGGGAATTCCCCCTTTGCCAAGTCATACTCGGCAAATGCACCCGTTACATACTTGGAGTTGGCAACTGTCCCATCCTTGTACTTGGGGCGGGCATGCTCAGAAAAGACACCGTCTTTGAGGATTCGTTCAATATTTTCTTTAAAAATCGTATCTGCTTTTGTCATTTACTCTCACCTCATTTATTATCCTAACTAGTATAGCATAAAAAAGAAAGGAGGAAAATCACTGGCTTTAAAGTAGTGTTTTCCCCTTTTTATTATCTTATTGCAATACAAGTGATGCTGCTCCGATAACCCCAGCGTCATTTCCTAGAGTTGCAAGAGCCAATTTTGTTGATGTGCGTACTTGTGGGAAGCTATTTTCGTCGTAGACTTTTTGAACACCTTGTAGAAGGAATTCTCCTGCAGCTGACACACCACCACCGATAACAATTGTTGATGGGTTTAGGATTGAACCAATGTTAGCACAAGCGATTCCCAAGTAACGTGAGAAGTTACGGTAAACGATCAAAGCAAGGTCGTCTCCTTCTTTTGCAAGGTCAAAGACAGTCTTAGCAGTTACTTCTTCTCCGTTATCAATCAAGCGTTTCAAGGCTGCATCGCCTTCGTATTCATCAGCATAGCGACGAGTCAAGTTGACAATCCCTGTTGCTGAAGCAACTGTCTCAAGGCAACCTTTCTTACCGCAAGTACATGCGATTGGTTGGTCAAAGTCAACAGAAATGTGGCCAAGCTCACCTGCCGCACCAGCAACACCGTGAAGCAATTTGCCTTCTGCGACAATACCGCCACCAACACCTGTACCAAGTGTCATAAAGACAACGTCTGGTTGGTTATCACCAGCACCCATCCAACGTTCACCAAGAGCCGCTACGTTGGCATCATTATCGATGAAGAATGGAATGCCCAAGGCTTTTTCAATCTTTTCTTTGATTGGTTGAAGGGTTTTCCAGTTGAGGTTGTAGGCACCAATAACAGTCCCTTTTTCACGGTCAACCACACCTGGTGATCCCATTCCAATACCTTGGAAATCTGTTGCTACCAATCCAAGCAAGTCCAAACGATGTTGAATAGACTCAATCATATCATCAACGATATGACTTCCCTCATCCAAAATGTTGGTCTTGATAGACCATTTTTCTTGGATTTCTCCTGCTGTTGTCAAGATTGCAAATTTGATAGAAGTTCCACCAAGGTCAATCCCAATAATCTTTTGACTCATCATATTCTCCTTTTTCATTATGAATTAATTGAAAATGCTTACAGTAATAGTATAACAAAATTCACTCATTTATGCAAAGGTTTGCGTAAATGAATTATAAGGAATTTTTTCGCCTAACAGTATCTGTTAATCATCTAAATGATCAATTGCATATTGAGCTTCCTCTTCTGTAAAGCCATCTATATAAGAGGTCAATTGATTGAAAAGACCAGATTTAGACATATTAAATAATTTTCTATAGTTCTTAGCATTAAATAAGGCATTATATTTATAATCGGCTTCTAAATGATCAATTGCATATTGAGCTTCATCATTTGAAAATTTATCGAAATCAGAAGTTAATTGACTATACATACGTTTTTTTGACATGTGGAATAACGAATTATAACTTTTTGCCTTTCCTAAAGCAGTCGAATATTCACTATTGCTATCATTACTAGAAGAAGCTGTATTTGCTTGACCTTCCTTCCAAACTCCATCAGCGCCAACATAATAACGTCCACCATCAACCCATTCATTGACAGCCATTTTACCATCTGATTTCAAATAGTAATTCCCTTGCCATGTGCTATAGGCATAAGAGCCATCTGATTTCAAATAATACCAAGCTTGATAAGAAGAGTCATGAATCCATTCGCTCTGGGCCATTTTACCATCTGATTTCAAATAGTAATTTCCTTGCCATGCACTATAAACATAAGATCCATCTGATTTTAGATAATACCAAGCTTGGTAAGTAGCATCATAAACCCATTCATTGACAGCCATTTTACCATCTGATTTCAAATAGTAATTTCCTTGCCATGTACTATAAGCATACGAACCATCTGATTTCAAGTAATACCAAGCTTGATAAGAATCATCATAAATCCATTCGCTCTGGGCCATTTTTCCGTCTGATTTCAGGTAATAGCTTCCCTGCCAAGCATTTTTCACTGGATTTCCATTTTCATCAAAGTAGTACCAAGCACCGTCCTGCTTAACCCAACCACTTGTTGTTGCTGAACTTGTATCAGTTTGAGTTGTAGTCTCTTGTTTTGCTTTGAAGGCACCCTTAGGGGCATTCTCCAATTCGCAAGCCACACCATCATGGTCGCGATCTAACTTGGCAGAATAACCAGGATCCCCCTCATGAAGATCCGAATAGCCATTAGCCCAGGCTTCCTTACAGCTAGAAAAATGGATGTTTTCTTCTGCTAACACAGGTTGTGAAAACAAGGCTAAAACTGGCAAGGTAGCCAGACTCATTTTTAAAAATAGACGTTTGTTCATTACTTTCTCCTATAGGAATGTTATCGATTTCAATATTATTTTATCAAACTTATTTCAGCAATTCAAGAAAACTTCTGGTTATTTCTGCAAACTCTTTTGGCTTAGCTCTATTCAGAATATGAGGACCTTCAGGGATAATCTGAAATTTGGATTCTGATATTAGTTTATGAAGACTTCTCATAGAACTAAGATTCGGTTTATCTTTGCTGCCACAAATTAGTAAGGTTGGATAAGGACAAGTTCTTGATATATCAGTTAAATCAAGTGTCTTCAATTCCTCAGAAACTCCGACCATAAGAGCTTTGTCTGCTCCCTGTTTTTCAAATACTCTTTTGGGAAGTAATTTAAATATCAGCAACTGAACATAAAATAGGATATTCCCTGCTAATTTTAGCGGGCATCCTGACAGAACCAAAGCTCGAAGATTTGATAAATCGTTACTAGATAGTTCTAATGCTAGGGCAGCACCTAAGGACAATCCAATCAAAATAAAAGGTTCTGTCTCTTGAGCTAGATGCTGATAAACTCGCTCTTTAGCTTGTTGATAGTTACTAACTCCAGAAGGAAATAACTCAATAGCCTCAGAAGGATAATCTGTCAGTAGATTCCGAACTTCTTTCCAACTCTCTGCTGACTGCCCTAATCCGTGTAAAAATATCAGTTTCATCTAGTTCTCCTAAAGGCTTAACTTATACAAGGCTCTCACTGCATTACAGCCGTAAATAGCTTCTGCTTGGACTAAATCTGCCAAGGTCAAGACTTTCTCTTCTATCTGTCCTGTTTCCAGCAAATGTTGACGGTAAATTCCTGGTAAGATTCCCAGTCGGATAGACGGTGTGTAGAGTTTCCCAGCGATTTTCAGAACCAAATTTCCAATAGAGGTTTCAAGCAATTCTCCTCTTTGATTATGGTAAATCTTCTCTTGTTCCCCTAGGCTCAAGTGAGGTCGGTAGCTTGTTTTGAAGTAGGTAAAGGCTTGTTGCAAATTAGCTTCTTGCAGACAAAGTTTGGCCTGACAAAAACTTGGACCAAGAGGTGTTAATACTTGACGACTGAGTTCTATCTCTCCAGACTTGCCGAGAGAAATTCGCAATCGATAGTCTTGGCGATAATCACAAGCTCGACACTCTTCTTCTATCTTTTGTTTCAAGTCTTCTGCATCAAAAGGAAAAGCAAAATACCGACTAGCTGTTCTCAGCCTTTCTATATGTTGATTCTCAAACAGCAAGTTCTTCTGACTGATTTTTCCAGTCGTAATCAGTTGGAAACGAGCTTGTTTACGATAGAGAACTGCCGCCTTTTGATGAACCTCTCGGTATTCAGATTCCCAAGTGCTATCCCATGTAATACCGCCACCTACTCCATAGATGGCTTTCCCTTGATACAGTTGAATAGTTCGGATAGCAACATTAAAAATCCGTCGTCCATTTGGAAGCAAGAGACCAATCGTTCCACAGTAGACTCCGCGTGGTTGTGGCTCCAAGTCCTTTATAATCTCCATTGTCGCAATTTTCGGAGCTCCCGTTATGGAACCACAAGGAAAAAGAGAACGGAAGATTTCAACAAGGTCAACATCCTCTCGCAACCGACTCTTGATAGTCGAAGTCATCTGCCAAACAGTTGAATACTGCTCCACTTGACACAAACGCTCCACATGCTCACTTCCCACTTCAGAAATACGGTTCATATCGTTGCGCAAGAGGTCCACAATCATCATATTTTCAGAGCGATTTTTGGGATCCTGTTCTAACCAACTAGCTTGGGCAAGGTCTTCTTGGTCAGTCATGGCACGCTGAGTCGTTCCCTTCATTGGTCGCGTTGTCAACTCGCGGCCATTTTGCTCAAAAAAGAGCTCTGGACTCATGGAAATCACTGCCATCTCATCATGTTCAACATAAGCATTGTAACCCGCCTCCTGCTCTACCACCATACGATTGTAGATGGCAAAAGGATTAGCACTTAAGTCTTGTTTTAGTTGTACGGTGTAGTTTACCTGGTAGGTGTCCCCCTGCCGCAAATGATGATGAATCTGGGCAATCGCCTTTTCATAGTCCTCTGCAGACGTTACTTCCTGCCAATTTGAAGGCAAATCAACCTCATCATAAGTCAGAGGAATAGGTGAAGTTTCTACGCTATCATGAACGGTAAAATATAGCAGGTACTCTGCCAGTAAAGGCGCTTTGTGAACTGCTAATTTCTCCTCAAAAGCAGGTGCAGCCTCGTAGCTGACATAGCCCACCACATAATAGCCTTGCTCTTGGTAGCTTTCCACTTGTGCCAGCAAATCTGCCACTTCTTCTACATCTCTCGTTTTTAACTCTTTAATCGGCTGGGTAAAGATGTATCTCTCCCCCAAAGCCCTAAAATCAATCACTGTTTTTCTATGCATATTTCAAGTATAGCATAAAAAGGCAGATCAAGAAAAACTTAATCTACCTTTTACTCATCTATTTAATACAATCTATGCTTTAAAAAGATTTCCTGAGAATCCGTCTGTATTCTTAAGAAGTGCTTTAAAGACTTTTGATTTAAGCTCTACAGTTTTAGCTGTTCCTCCACCTGCTAGATCAGCCTCAACCGCCTTATCAAATAAGACTTTTAGCTCAGCATAATTAGTAATTTGTTTACCATCAATTTCAATTGCAGTAAATCCTTTGTCAGCTTTTGCTTTCACTTCTTGATAATAAGTTTTTTTCCATTCTTCAAGAGTACTAAATCTGTTATTAGAAACTTTCTTGATAATGAAGTCATCACCTAACATCTTATTATTTTCTTTATTAGCTGCATCTTGATACTTACTAGAAGCATATCCAACAAATCCATTCTCATATCCGAAGTAACCCCACATACGGAATGTATTGTGTTTAAAGGATGCCGCACCAGGAGCACCTGTACTTGTATTTCCACCATAGATACCAGTCATCATGTTCATATTGACATAAGCAGACCCAAAGTCCGTTGGATTATAAGTACCATCACCAGGAGCACCATGTTTCGTCATTAGGTTATTAGTAATTAAATCATCAATAGTATTGATTGCTACTTTTTTCTCATCCTCTGTCAACTCACGAATTTTATCGAACTGATGGCCTGAATTTCCATTACGATATTGTCGATCCATTTTCTTGAACCAGCGACTCGTATTTCCATTTAACTGCGGTAATACAGCATCAGCCTCAAGATGATCTAACATCATAAGAGCATCATTGTAATTCTTCATATAGTGATCAATTTGTTCACGAGTCTGTAATTTTTCAGGATCTGGGTTATACCATTGATTTCCGTCATTTTGACGATGATAAGCCATATTAACCCCTAATGCTCCATATTCACCATTTGAAGTTGATTTATCAGGCGTTTGTAACATACCCTGCGCGTACGCTTCAAGATCTGTACCTTGACGATGTCCATGACCACCAAGATATGCCATACGGTCATTTACGTGAGTTGTTTCATGTGTAAATGCTGAAATACCAAAGTCCTCTAACATATTTGTTACCATGAAGAAAACTTGTTCATCTTCATATGGTTTTGCATAGACTTTAGCCATCGCTCCCATATTCCAATTAATTTGATGCCATCTATCTGTTGGACCAAATAACTCACGAATTGGTGTCGCTACCTTACCATCTGTACCATATCCACGACGATTAGCATCCTTAATACCCGCATAAGCTTGATTATCCCATACAGGTGTAGGAACCATATTTTGGCTCTTAAGCAGTCTATCTCGAACATTCGGAAGTGCAAGACGTGACCAGAAGTCTAAGTATGTTTGTTGTGCTTTAGCTACATAATTAATACGTTCTTTGAAAGCTTCACGTTCAGCTTCCGTATTTTTACCATATTTTTCAAATGAACTATAAGCCATAGTATTATAGGTTGAAATCATAAAGATATGTGCTTTCTTCAAGTTCAATAATGGTAAAATCATACGTGCATGCATATTATTATTCAGACCATCAAAGACACGATGACGTTTATTTTTAAAGTCTGGATTTGTTGTTTCAGGTTCTACAACATAAACATTTTTCGCTGAGTGAATAAACCAGTCGTTAAGATCTGTATCATTTGTGAAGAGACGCATATTATAATCTAAGAAACTACGTAAATCACCTTTACCAGTGTCTCCTGCAATAATTTCACGGTATGCATCTTGAGTTCTATCACCCTTTAAATTCTTTTCTTGCGAGCCAATTCGAATCAATCTGTCAATAACACTTGGTGTCTTACCATAGAAGTCTGGTTTAAACATCATCATATTCTTAATGTTCAAGTCACCATATTCAATTCCATAATAACGATTGAGGTAAGTAAGTGCCATCATAATTTTAGCTTTGTTATCTTCAACTTTTTTAATCAATGCACGTTTAGCTGCTTCGTCCGTATTTAATTGATGGTCTTCATTTTCAACTAAAGCTTTAACTAAAGCATCAAGATTATCTTTAACTTCTTTGAAGCTTTCCTCCATGTATAACATCTTAGGATTGTTATTAATCTTACGAACTTCATCTGAATCAAGTTCAACAGAAGCTAATTTAGCTTTGATATCATTAATCAAATTTGCACGATCTTTAACAACCATGTTTGGTGTATAGACAACATCACCTAATCCTTCAATACTATATTCACGAACTTGTTGAACCTTAGATTCTTTTTGTGTAATAGCCTTAATTTCTTTCGTCTTATCAGCGTAATGAATCATAATATGGTCAGCATCTGATAAATCGGTCACAAATTGTCCATCTTTCATACCTGTAACAGATAAAACTTCCGTATTTAGTAATTTAGAATTTGCAGGAATCTTATTACCTTGATTTACAATCCATTCTTTGTTGTAGAATGGTTGAAGTTTTTCAATATTACGGTAAGCAAGTTCACGAGATACGTCATAATCTTGAGTAGATTTGTAAGTATCTGCTTTTGTTGCCTTATGGTTTAACTTATCTACAAAATGTTCAGTTATTGTATATTCATGTGCAGTAATTCCCATTTTAGCAATTCTGGCATCGGCTTCTTCTTGGGAAATACCCTTCCAACGACTAGAGCGAGAATATGATTGTTTACCTTCACTTACACCATTAACGAATACATTATTATTTCGAACCCAGTTTGCACCAAAGTAATCATCATCCTCTGCATCACGAGAACCGTAAAGAATCTCACCACCATTCTTCACTTTCATCATAGTAACGTTGTTTTCAGCAAGTCCCCACGACCAGTTAGAATGAAGTAGTCCACCTGTTTCAAGAGGTTCTTTGACGTCAATTGTACCTTTTGCTACAGAATTTTTCAAACGGCCCCATGCGCTAACATCCATCGGATTGTCACCGTGATTTAATTTAGCAACAAGGCCACCAACTTTAGCTTTATTACCTTTAATATAGGCGTCGATATAAGAATTGTCTGTGTTACTTCTCCAGCTTTCACTAACAAGGCCACCAGACCACCATCCTGCATTACCTACACTTGTAATGTTACCAATAAAGGCTACATTACGCATGTTTGATTCATCAAGTTTATTGACCATACCAGTAACATCATTGTTACCTACTACGTTACCTGTCACTTTAATATTTTCAATCGTTGACTTTTTAAACATATCACCAAGCGGTGCTGTCTTATTAGCCCAAGGCATGTTGATATCGACATTACCTAGATTGAAGTCATGAATATGAGCGTTTTCAACTCGGT
Source organism: Streptococcus mitis (assembly GCF_047460035.1). Taxonomy (GTDB): domain Bacteria; phylum Bacillota; class Bacilli; order Lactobacillales; family Streptococcaceae; genus Streptococcus; species Streptococcus mitis_DW. Next base: position 55,229 of record NZ_JASHHB010000009.1, read on the forward strand.
TGAATAGTGGACGCGCTAGGTTATGAATTGTAAAGCGCTTATCCCCATCACTAGACAACTTACCTTTAAACGTTCCTGTTACATACTGTTTACTTGGTGTTGGAACATTGGCAGCATTCAAATCTGCACCAAGTTTAAACTCACCAGTTGGGTCTTTTTGCATATCCTCAATGAGTTCTTTAAAGTTGTAATAGACATTTCCAATCTTTGGTAATTGTTTTTCAAAGTAATGTACATACTCTTCGCTTAGTGTATCATCAGCTCTACGTTGAACTAAGTCTGGAGCTTTTGCTACAACTTTGTACAATGTTTTTCCATCAACAACAACTTCTTCAACAGAACTTACCGCAAGTCTTGTTGTTTTGTTATCATGAGTGGTTACACGCAAATATAAGGGAGCAACATCAGCTGGTTTTTCTGTAAGCAAACTAGTATCTGTTTCGTTTCCATCAGCGTCCACACTCATCAAGCTTGTTTCTTTGATGTTTTTGATTTCAACTTTTTTAAGGTCTAACTGAATTTCTTTATCTTCTAATGTTTCAGTTTCTTCGCCTTCGCCTCGATCATAGACCATCGTTGTGGATAATGTATAGCCTTGATAATATTTCAAGTTGTCTAAAGTAGCTTGTAATTTATTTTCTTCTACTGTCACTTCTTTAACAACTTGTCCAGTCTTATCTTTCAGAGCTACTTTAATCGATTTGATTTCTACTCCAGCTGGTTTATTCAATGTATAACTAGCTGTAGCGCTCTTCTTCAAGACATCTTTATCTGTGTTAGCCCATTCTAAGGTTGGTTTTCCTAAACCTTTTGTACCTTTTTTGATAATTTCATCTTGAGGTGCTTGGAGAACTGTTTCTTCTACTGTTGGAGCTTCATTTGTTTTTTCTCCACGAATCGTTTTATAGATTTCAGTAATTTGTTTCTTACCTTCTACACCTTTTTGAGCTACTTGTCTTGTTCCGCGTTTTAAAGTGTCATCTTCTTGTTCTTTGGTTTCAAAAGGAATGACTTCTTCTCTTGTTTCAACTACTGTTCCTTCAACTGGCTTTGTTCCTTTTTTAACGACTTTAGGAACAGCAGGAGTTTTTACTTCTGTAGTTGTAGAAAGGACTTTGTCTGTTTCCACACCTTCCACTGTTTCGTAAGTTGTTTTGGTAACTTGAACTCCTTTAGAACCTTCGCGTTCAACAACTTCTTCATCTACATATTTTGTATCGTCTGGAACTACTTCTGTTGTGAAATCTAATTCACTTTCGGTAGACTTCTCAACTGTACCTGTTGTTACTTTATATTCTGGGTTTACTTCTTGTACTGGTGCTTGACCTTCTTGACCAGGTTCTTGAGTTCCCTTTGTTGAAACTGGTTCTTTATATCCAGGAAGTTCTGGCTGTACTAAAGCTTGGCCTTGCTTCTCGCCTTCTTTTACTTCTTGAACACCTTTGGCTTCATGATACTCTGGTAGTTCTGGTTGCGTCAGAGCTTGTCCTACCTTACCTTCTTCTTGAGTTCCTTTTACTTCAACTGGAGCCTCTGGCAATTCAGGTTGTGTTAAGGCTTGGCCAGTTTTACCTTCCTCTTGCGTCCCTTTAGCTACCTGATGCGTTGGTTCAGCTTGTGGTACTGGAGTTGGAGCAGGTTGCACCTCTTTCTTCGTTCCGACTGCAATGACTTGCGACACAGGATTTTGGACTACTTGGTCTTCGATGACTTCTCTAACTTCTTGACTGTTGACCATTGAAACTTTGCTTACAAGGCGACGCTGACCCTTTACTCCAGCTGTGACGATATGAGTCTGTCCTTCTGCTAGATTCGCATCTGGGCTTGTGATTGTTTCAAAAGGAATCTCCACCAAGCTCTCTTCCTGTATTGTCTGAGGCTTCTCAGAAACTGGTTTTTCTTCAATAGCAGGAGCAACTGGAGTCTCTACTACTGGATTCTCAACGATAGTTTCTGGAGCAACAGCAGGTCTTTCTTGAACGACTTCTGTTCTCTCGATTTCATTTGCATTTTGCTTTTCTACTGGAAACTGAGGCTGTTCTGCTGAATCTGGTCTTAATGGATGGAGTTCTGCTTCCTTGAAGTAGCCAATGTATTCATAGCCATCAATGTGGATAATCCCTTCAGCCAAGCCTTCATGTGTAGAGGCTGAAATAGTTTGGTTATAAGAAAGCAATTCTTTATTTTCAAATGCGAATGTCCCATAAGGTACAAAGGTACTGGCTCCTAAAGAACCAATCAATAGAACACCTAGAACTTCTCTACGACCTTTTTTAGACACCAAAAAGACTGCTAGAGAAGCTGTTGCCAAGCCAAGACCTGCTAGAGCGACTTCCTTGCTTCCTGTGTAAGGAAGTTGTTGACTGGTAGTCGCCTTCTTGCGATAAACTACATAAAGAATATCATCATCTTGAAATTCTGTAGGAACCTCATGATGAATCAGGGCTTTTTCAGACTCGGTCAATTCCTGCTCCGCCAAATAACGGTAATGAACACTATGAGCACCGCCAACTTCATTGGCTTGAACCTTATCTACTGAAAGAGTACTAGCACCAAAAAGGAAGGCCCCGATGGCTACAGGACCTACCCCAACAGTTAGCTTACGAATCGAATATTTGGTGATTTTTTCTAGTTGTTGTTTTGTTTTTCTCATTCTCACGACTTTCTGATAGAATCTTGTGGATACTGCGCACGCGCACCTCCAATTAATTTTGGACGGCTAGCAAGAGCCGTTACATGGGCATGCCCAATTTCTCTCAAAAGAGGGCGAATCGGAACCTGAACATGCTTGACATGCATACCAATTGCAGTGTCTCCGATATCCAATCCAGCATGAGCCTTGATAAATTCAACCTCAACTGGATCTTGCATAAACTTGAAGGCTGCCAACTGACCTGAACCTCCTGCATTGAGAGTTGGAAGGACACTGACGATTTCCAGGCCAAACTGCTCTGCCACCTGATGTTCAACAACGAGAGCCCGATTGACATGTTCACAACCTTGAACAGCTAGATGAATTCCTTTTTCCTCTAGGATATCTAGGATGGTCTTCACAATAATTTCCCCAATTTCTTGGCTGGATTCCTTACCAATCTGACCACCTATCACTTCACTAGAAGAAAGTCCCAAAACAAAGATAGATCCTTGCTTCAAATTGGCCTTTTCTAATACATCTTTTACAATCTGGCTTGTGTCTCTTTGAATGTCTTTTTCCTTCATACTTGATACCTCTTTTGTCATTATCTATCATATCGTTTTTTCTACGTTTTAGCAAGATAGACAACCTAGAATGCTTGCCCAATTACGCATAAAACTCCCAGAATTGACTGGGAGTTAGCTAGTTTCTATTCTATTTATGTATATTTCAACTGTCGTCCCTTTTGAGGGAATAGAATCAATCTTCATTTGGTAATCTTCTCCAAAGTGAAGTTTGAGCCGTTGATCAACATTTTGAAGACCAACTCCCCCACGTTTGAGTTGACTTTGACTACTATCGCCAGTAGCTTGGAAACCAACGCCATCATCCTCAATGCGGATGACCAATCCTGAATCCTGTTTCTGGACAGAGACTCTAATATGACCCTGACCTTCTTTCTCCTTGATGCCATGGTAAAGAGCATTTTCTACTAGAGGTTGCAACACCAGCTTGGGCAAGACTAGATTATCAAAGGCAGGATTTTCATTAATTTCGTATTCCAGTTTATCTCCATAGCGTTGTTTCTGGATAAAGAGATACTGGCGGACATGGTTGATTTCGTCATACAGGCAAATCAAATCCTTGCCTTGATTGAGCGCCAAGCGGAAGTAGGTAGCCAAGGACTTGGTCACTTGAACCACTCTCTGACTGTCCTGAAATTCTGCCATCCAGATGATGGTGTCCAAGGTATTATAGAGGAAATGCGGATTAATCTGGCTCGACAAGGCTTGAAGTTCATACTGACGGGTTGTTTCTTCCTGCCTGCGAATAGCTGCCATCAACTGATCAATCTGATCCAACATAGCATTGAACTGGCGAGTCACTTCTCTCAGTTCATGGGCACCAGTTTCCTTGGCACGAAGATTCTGATTACCAGAAGCAATCTCCAGCATAGTTTCTCTCAAATCCTTCAAGGGAGCAATCCAACGTTTGAGACTGAACCACACCAAGCAGAGACAGGCAAGAAGAGATGTGACACTAGCCCCAAGCAAGGTCCACATGAGTTGACTCCGAACCTGATCTAACTTCTCCAACGAAGACACACCCAGAACCGTCCAATCAGTTCCAGCAATCTTTTCTTGACTGACATAGGATTGGTGGTCTGGAGTATAACCCTGCCCTGTCTCAATATAGGGGTTCATGGCCTCCATTTCGCTAGACGAACTATAAACTGTATGTTGAGGATGATAAACAAATTCATGGTTTTCATTGATGATAAAGGCAAAGCCCTGCTGACCCAACTGAAGTTGGTTAAGATAGGCTTCCAGAGTTTCATAAGAAATATCCAAACGAAGCACGCCAAGATTGGCTCCCTTTGCATCAACAAGTTCCTGAGTGACAGAAATGACCCACTGACTATCCGATTTACGAGCTGGGGTTAAAACTGGCTTAGCTCCCTGATGAATGGCCTTTTGGTACCAGTCCTCAGCCATCATATCTGAGGAAGTTTTCATCTGCACACTGTCATCTGTAGAAATGACCTGACCGGATTTGGTCACCAGCACAACAGTTTTCAAATCCTGATCTGCCTTTAAGATGGTTAAAAACAAATCTCGAATTCCCTTGACCTTGTCTGGACTGGGATTCTCAGCATAGGCTAGGACAGCCGTCTGCTGGGTCAAACTGGTAGAGGTGGTTTCTAATTTTTTGATATAAGACTGGATAAAGTGGCTAGTTTGACTGATAGTCGTTTGGCTATTGCCCTCAATGCTAGCCTCAATGGCTGAAGAACTAGATTGATAGTAGAAAGTCCCAACCAGAGCTAGGAGAATGAGAAAGACCAGAAAGATAGAAATAACCATTCTGACTAGGAGAGAAGAACGCTTCATCGACCTTCCCCCTTCTTAAACTGACGAGGTGTCACACCTGCAATCTGTTTAAAACGTTGGGTGAAATAGTTCATATCTTCAAAGCCAACCTTTTCGGCTATCTCGTAAATCTTCAGATCTGTAGTTAAAAGCAAGAGCTTGGCTTGTTTGACACGTTCTCGCACCAGATAATCCTGAAAAGGCAGGCCTAACTCTTTCTTAATCAAAGAACTCAGATAAGTCGGGCTAAAACCCAAGTCACTGGCCAAAGATTTTAAACTAAACTGGTTATCAGCCAGATGGGACTGGATTTTCTGAGCCATATTTCCCTCAAACTTATCGGTCAATAAATCTTGTAACTGCTCTTCCTTTTCTTCCTTATCCAACTTTTGCTTGATTTTCCCCAACATTTCCTCAATATCCTGACGAGAAAAGGGCTTGAGCAGGTAATCGTCCACACCTAGTTTGACAGCAGACAAGGCATAATCAAAATCATCATAGCCAGTTAAAAAAACCAAATGCACCTGAGGATAGGTTTCTCGGACCAGACTAGCCAATTGGATGCCATTCAGCTGAGGCATATTGATATCGGTTAGAATGATATCTGGCACCTGCTTTTGTATCAATTCCCAAGCCTGCCTTCCATTTTCAGCCTGACCGATGATTTCCATATCGTAGGCTGCTACATTGACCAGCTTGGTCAAGCCTTGTCTTACCAGATATTCATCTTCTACGATTAAGATTGTGTAGGTCATGCTTCTCTCCTTTGTCACTTACTAGTATCAGTATAGCAAAATTCTCCTCTAACTGCTTAGGAAAGCCCTCTTAATCAACATAATCTAGTAAGTAAGCATAGCCTTTTTCTTCCATTTGATTTTTGGGAATAAAGCGGATAGAGAGACTATTAATACAGTAGCGCAAGCCACCCTTGTCCTGAGGCCCATCTGTAAAGACATGGCCTAGATGAGAATCTCCAACTCGGCTCCGCACTTCCATGCGCGTCATATTGTAGGATTTATCTTCCTTGTAGGTGGCAACATCTGGACTGATGGGTTGGGTAAAACTAGGCCAACCACAACCAGACTCAAACTTGTCCTTTGATGAAAAGAGGGGTTCGCCAGTTGCTACATCCACATAGATACCAGAGTCAAATTTATCCCAGTAGCGGTTAGAGAAAGCCCGTTCTGTTTGATTTTTCTGGGTGACTGCATACTCCTCAGGTGACAAGGTCTTTTTCAATTCTTCATCACTTGGTTTGGGATATTTGCTGGCATCGATGACGGGATAGGCTGCCTGATTGACATTGATATGGCAGTAGCCATTTGGATTTTTCTTGAGATAGTCTTGGTGGTAATCCTCTGCCATGACAAAATTCTTCAAGGTCTCCTTTTCAACTGCTAAAGGTTGATCGTATTTCTTAGCCACCTCATCAAAGACTTGATTGATTACCTCTAAATCCTTGTCATCTGTGTAATAAACACCGGTACGATACTGGGTACCCACGTCATTTCCTTGTTTATTTTTGCTGGTTGGATTGATAATGCGGAAGTAATGAAGTAGGATTTCCTTGAGGGAAATTTGTTTGGCATCATAGGTGACATGGACAGTCTCCGCATGTCCAGTTTGGTTAATCAATTCGTACTTAGTTGTTTCCCCTCTACCGTTCGCATAGCCTGAAACGGCATCTGTCACTCCAGGCACGCGTGAGAAGTATTCCTCTACTCCCCAGAAACATCCTCCAGCTAGATAAATTTCATGCAAGTCTGCGTCATTACTCACTTCTGTTTTTTTCACTGTTTTTCCTCCTTGGCTAACTGATGCTTTCTCAATTTGCGAGCTATCTGTCTGCCCTGCATTTCGCATCAATAGAAAATAAAAACCGGTTATGGCTAGGAGAATGACCCCTGCCAAGACAAAAAGTTTTACTTTATCATTCATAGCCTTTCTCTACCCCATTTCTTTCAATTCTTTTAAAATCATATCCTTATCCATAAAACCTGGTTGCGTTTTGACCAGCTTACCTTCCTTGTCTATAAAGGCTTGAGTCGGATAAGAACGGACACCATAACTTTCCAAGAGTTTACCTGATGGATCAATTAAAACTGGAAAATTTTTATAATCTAAGCCCTTGTACCAGTTCTTAAATTCAGCTTCCGCTTGTTCTCCCTTGTGCCCAGGAGATACCACTGTCAAGACCACATAGTCATCACCAGCTTCTTTAGCGATTTCGTCCGTATCTGGAAGGCTAGCCAGACAGATGGAACACCAAGAAGCCCAGAATTTGAGATAGACTTTCTTGCCTTTGTAATCAGACAAACGATAGGTCTTGCCATCTACACCTGTCAGTTCAAAATCAGCGACTTCCTGACCTTTAGTCGCAGTTTGTGAACTAACTTGTTCTGTTTTGGTTTGCTCCTTCATAGTAGATTCGTCTGGCATGTTTTTAGCCGAACAGGCTGCCAAGCAACAGATTGAGCCTACTCCAAGGAGACATGTTTGCCATTTTTTCATTTCTTTTTCCTCTCTATTCAAATAATGTAGTCAAAATGGAAGCATTTCCCAAAAGCACCAAGATTCCCATCACGATAATGAGAAAACCACCTACTTTTTTGAGGGTTCCGAGATAAGGATGGAGTTTTCGGAAATGTTTCAACACATAGCTGGAGGCGAGAGCTAGAACCAAAAATGGTAGCGCTAAACCCAGCGTGTAAATCAACATGAGAGCAGCTCCCTGCCAAGCACCTGAACCACCTGAAGCCGCCAAGGCCAAAACAGAGCCCAGAACCGGTCCCACACATGGCGTCCAAGCAAAACTAAAGGTCAACCCCAGTAAAAATGCCTGACTATAGCCCTTACCCTTTTGCCCCTGTCTCTGTAATTGTAGCCTTCTTTCCTTGTAGAGTCCCTGAAAATGTAAGACTTCCATCTGGTGCAAGCCCAAGAGAATGATAACCGCACCCGTCACATACTGAAACCAAGAGGCATACAAAAGGTCTCCTAAAAAACCAGCACCATATCCCAGTAAGATAAAGATAAAAGAAATACCCGCTATAAAGGCCAGAGTTCGCAATAAACTAACAAGTGAGATTGAAAATTTGCCACTAGAAGCCTGAGCACCATCTTTGTCATCCAACAAGACTCCTGCATAGACCGGTAACAAGGGTAAAATACAAGGAGAAAAGAAGGAAAGAATTCCAGCAAGAAAAACACTGATATAAAAGATTATATTATCCATTGCCTTCCTCCATTCTTTGATTTGATAGGACTATTATAGCCCCAAAACTCAAGGAAAAACAGGGACAATGATAGGGAAAAATAGGAATTTAATCAGATTATGTAAAAAATGTTGCAAAAAAAGCCAGACAAAGCCTGACTTTGATGGAAACTGAAAGGAAAATTCACTAGTCTTCCCTACTTATCTGATAATAAATAAGGTCCGCAAGATAGCCTTTTCTCTCTACACCATTGCTAATAGTCTTTAGATAGGACATTCCAGCCTTCTCCATGACACGACCTGAAGCTGGATTGAGACTGGCATATCGAGCTCTAACTTTTTGAAAACCTGCTTGAGTAAAACAGAAGTCCAAGACAGCTTTCAAGGCTTCTGTCATAAACCCATGTCCCCAGTAAACCTTGCCTAGCACATAGCCAATTTCACAAGAAGAATCATTCTCATCTATTGCAACGATGCTGATATCTCCTATTACCTGCTCCGGGTTTTCTTTGAGACAAATGGCCCATTTGTAATAGTTGGGATTGGCATAGGAGGCAACCCAATTGCGAATCGAATTTCGAGTCACCTTGACATCAGGATGAGGATCCCAGGTGACGTAGGTTAGATTCTCAGCGGATGAAGCCCAATTTTGAAACATGGCTTCCGCATCACTCTCCACAAATCTTCGCAAGATTAAACGATCTGTCTGTAATACTTGCATGATACTACCTCGCTTTCTGATAGATGATTCTCTGCCCAACCTCAATTTAAATTTACTTTGCTTTTGAATTTCAAGGCTCAATCTAAAAAGGTCCCCGGACCTCCTCGCTTATTTATTTCCGTGCTCGGGGTAAAAAAACTAAACTCAGTAACAGCTAGAAAACAAGTTTTTACTCTAGTTACTTGACGCAGTCGCTGTCTGGTTTGAAATGCGCTTTTCCAAGCTTTTTCAAACCTAGTCATCGTTGCGGGGGTAAGACAAGGAAAATCGAACTCTTCTAGTTACCGAATTTTCTCTCACTTTCTTATTTCAAGGTGAGAGGCTGAAAACCTCCACTAGAGGTTTTTCTTGCTTTTTAATTTCAGGGCAAGAAGCTAAAAAGGTCCCCCGGACCTCCTCGTTTTCCCCTTTCTAGACTCGGGGTAAAAACCTCCACTGGAGGTTTTCACTCCCAAAAATCATCAAATACGGTGATTGGTAGGTGGCGTTTGTGTTGGCCTTTGTGCCACCAGTTTTCGATTCTTTCTTGGGCTTCTGAGCTGATTTTTTTGCCCTCTAGGTAGTCGTCAATCTCTTCATAAGTGACTCCAAGGGCCACTTCGTCTGCTAGGCCTGGTTTGTCTTCTTCTAGGTCTGCTGTTGGAATTTTTTCATAAAGTGCTGGGTCTGCACCAAGTTCCTTCAATAGTTGTTTTCCTTGGCGTTTATTGAGGCGATAAAGAGGGAGAATATCTGCACCCCCGTCACCAAACTTGGTAAAGAAACCTGTGATATTTTCCGCGGCGTGGTCTGTTCCAATGACTGCTCCGCTATGGGAACCAGCAAGGGCATACTGAGCAATCATACGGCAACGAGCCTTGATATTGCCCTTGTTAAAATCTGAAACAGGACTACCCGTCGCTTCAACTGCAGCTGTCATGGCATCAGCTGATTCCTTGATATTAACTACCAAGCTGACATCTGGCTGGATGAAGGCTAGAGCTTTTTGAGCATCTGCTTCATCGGCTTGCACTCCATATGGCAGGCGGACAGCGATAAATTTGTAGCTGTCATCTCCCGTTTCAGCTCGCAGTTCTTCCATGGCCAGTTGAGCCAAACGACCTGCCAAGGTTGAGTCTTGTCCTCCAGAAATTCCCAACACAAAGCTTTTAAGAAATGGATGTTTTTTCAGGTATTTTTTTAAGAAGTCAATGGAACGACGGATTTCTTCCTGAGCGTCAATCACTGGCTTAACCCCTAGTTGCTGGATAATCGTTTCTTGCAAACTCATTCTTCTTCTCCTTCGCCAAGGGCTTCCTTGCGCATCTTATCAATCAAGTCCATCTTGTCTTGCCATACATCACGCGCCAAATCCACTGGATAATGCTGAGGATTGAGCACGCGCTTGTATTCATCCCAAAGCTTGTCAAATTCCTTACGAGCATAATCCTGAATATCAGTCAAGCTAGGCAGGTTGTAAATCAATTTTCCGTCTTTGAAGATATCCACTAAGAGAGGAACAGCATCAAAATTACGAACCGTCTTCTTGATGTAAGTATAAGTCGGATGGAACATCTTGATTTCTGTCATGCTGGAAACATCAACACCATCATAGGTTATGTAGTCGCCTTCTGACTTGCCTTTTTCACGACTAGTAATACGCCACACCTGCTTCTTACCTGGCGTAGACACTTTTTCGGCATTATTTGACAGCTTAATGGTATTGCGCATGTTCCCATTTTCATCTTCGATGGCAACAATCTTATAAACTGCTCCAAGAGCTGGCTGGTCATAGGCTGTAATCAGCTTAGTTCCCACACCCCAGACATCAATCTTAGCCTTTTGCATCTTGAGGTTGAGGATGGTATTTTCATCTAGATCATTAGAAGCATAAATCTTAGCCTCTGTAAATCCAGCCTCGTCCAATTGCTGACGGACTTTCTTAGAAATGTAGGCAATATCCCCAGAGTCAATCCGCACACCCATAAAGTTAATCTGATCACCCAGCTCACGCGCCACCTGAATGGCAGCTGGTACACCGATTCGAAGGGTGTCATAGGTATCCACAAGAAAGACACAATTTTTGTGGGTCGCAGCGTAAGCCTTGAAAGCTTCATAGTCATTGCCATAAACCTGTACCAAGGCATGGGCGTGAGTTCCCAAGACAGGAATGTCAAATAGTTTACCCGCACGCACGTTGCTGGTTCCATTGGCACCACCAATCACCGCTGCGCGTGTTCCCCAGATAGCCGCATCCATTTCTTGAGCCCGACGTGTCCCAAACTCCATCAAGGGTTCATCTTCAATAACCGAGCGAATACGAGCTGCCTTAGTCGCCACTAATGTCTGGTAGTTGACGATGTTCAAAAGAGCCGTTTCGACCAATTGACATTGGGCTAGAGGGCCTTCCACCTGTACAATCGGTTCATTAGCAAAAACCATGTCCCCTTCTTGGGCAGAACGAACGGTCAACTCCAACTTGAAATTGCGGAGATAGTCCAAGAATGCCCCATGATAACCAAGCGACTCCAAATAGGCAATATCACTGTCTGAAAAACGTAAATCTTCAAGATAATTCACAATTCTTTCCAAACCAGCAAAAACCGCATAGCCATTCTTAAAAGGCTGTTGGCGGAAATAAACCTCAAAGACCGCCTTTTTATTGTGAATTCCTTGGTCAAAGTAAACCTGCATCATGTTAATCTGGTACAAGTCCGTGTGCAATGTCAAACTATCATCTGGATACATACTTTTCCTACTTCCTTAGCTAGAAACCCATGAAAATTTTCAAGAACTTTCATGGGTTCCAATAAATTAGTACTATTATATCACATTTTAGCTGGATTGAGAAAAGAGTAACAAGCTATTCTCCACTCTCCAGTTCATCCATATCTTGTTCAAACTTTTTCTGAGCCCATTCTCCATAACTTTTAAGACCGAGATTGCCGATAAAAACCCAAGGAAGGTAAATCAGATAAGTAATGACCCAAGCAGATAAGTATTTAACGTTCAAAGGATTGTGCTGATAAATTTCTATGTTAAATTGATAATTCTGCAACATCAAAAGAGTCGTAATAGCGAGAGTTACCAGCAAACACCCTAAAATTGTAAAATGAAAACGACTATAGTAGGTCACTCCCAGATAACGGGCACGATTGAAAAAGAAGAAAATTCCTACTATCAGAGTATAGACTAGAAAATTCGGATTAAAAAGAGAGGGAGCTAATACAGCCACCAAATAGCTTAGAAGCACCAGTCCAATGAAGAGGGTAAAGGATTCCGCCCCAGCTTTATTGATTAGTTGTTCTTCTCTTTCGTCAAGTAATTGATAATGAATGAATTTAGTTACCATCTTCTTCCTCCCAAAATAGTTGGTCTAGGGTTTTCCCTAAACATCTGCAAATAGACTGGCAAAGCGAGAGACTGGGATTGTATTTTCCCGCCTCTATCAAACCAATAGTCTGGCGCGTCACCCCAACAGCCTCTGCCAGTTGACCTTGTGTTAAATCAAGCTCAACACGAGCTAATTTTAATTTTAAATTTTTAGCCACCTGCGTCCTCCTTATAGTTTTAATACTCATCTGCTCTTAAAAAATCCAAAACTATTACAAGCTGTCAGCTATTTGTTATAACCTCATTAATTAGCACTCCAATATTATCTTCAGCCTAAAATCAGTATGTTGGATTGTTTGAAATAAACTCCCTAGCTTGCTATTTGATTTTTTATTTAGTATTAGCTTTAGTAGAGTCTTTTAAACGAGTTTTGATTGCTTGTATTTCTTGTTTAGTTTAGTTACTTTCATATCACTATTATATAATGCTTTTAGAAATGAGTCTAGCATAAGACAAAAACGTGTGCATAGCAAGAGCAGGAGCATACAAAGATGACTGATTTTTTTACTGGATTTTAAGTCTGCAAAATAATCCTAAACGAAACTAAAATGAATACTCCTTACTTTTCTTGAGAGTGAAAAAATACAATAAAATGATTGTAGTGATTACCACAAGATACTGACTAATAGACATCGTATTTGAAGCAACAAATACAGGTAAGGAATAAAAAGGAAGAAGTTCAATTGCTTTGATAAACAAATCATTACTAGTATTCATCACAATCGTATTTAATATATTAGGGATAAAGAGTAGTAAAGCTACTAAAATACCAAATACCAAGCCACTTTTCAATTTGTATAAATAGAAAATGTAAGATAATAGAAAATAAAATAGGACTAACAAAATTGTATTGACTACAATGGCTGCTATAAAATCTAATCCTAAAGCACCTGGAACACCCAATTTACTTACGATGACTAGTAACACCATACCATTCAAAGCATAAATAATGGAAACTGAGATGGCATATAGAAAATTGGACAAAACGTAAATCATCCGATTTTTCTGTTGATTATAAAATAAACTGATCGTATTGTGGGAAAAATCCCTGCTAATAATTCGGTTAGCATGTATAACAGCCATTAACATACCGAGCATAGCATAAAAATTTGAAATATGCTTAATACCAAGTGATGTCCCTTGAGTCTTTAGAATAAAGAATGTAACCAATATCGGCGGTATAAACGAGATAACCAATCCGAGATATATTACGCCTGATGAATATAAATCTCTTATATTTTCCTTAAGAAAATTCAATTTATTTAATTTCATGATTATAACCTTCCTTTATTTTGAACGATTTAGATAAATATCTTTAAGCGTCTCTTTTTTAGTTTCAAAATCAACTACTTTAATAGAGTTTTCGTTAAAAAATTTAAAAAGCTCACTACTTTGAATATTCCCAGACATAGTAATTCTCAGTCCCTGTTCCTGAACAATATCCCCAAATTCTTGTTTGGTAATGAAAATGTCTCTATCTGTAGCTGATGAAAAAGCTATCTCAAACAAGCAATTATGACTATCTTTTCCTACTTTTTGAAATGTCAAAAGCCCGTTCTCCAAGAAAAGAACCCTCTCACAAATTTCTTCAATATCTTCTAATTTATGACTCGATATTAAAATTCCCACATTTTCATGTAAAGCTAAATTTTTTAGAACCGCTAAAACTATTTGTGATGATTCAATATCTAAACCATTAGTCGGTTCATCTAAAATTAATATATGAGGTTCCGTAACGAGAGTTAGAAGCAAAGCTAATTTTTGTTTTGTACCCAAAGAATAGGTCTTTACTTTTTTATTAATAGACTGAGTCAAATCTAACTCTTGGATCAAACTTCCAAATCTTTCTTGATTGTAGTCAACACCATATAAATTTGACAAATATTTTAAATTCTCTAAACCTGTTTTAGATAAAAATAATTTTGGTTCTTCGATTAAATACCCAACATTATCACTACTTATAATATTCCCTGAAGTCGGTTGATTATTCTGAACAAGAATTTTCATCAATGTACTCTTGCCAACTCCGTTTCTCCCTACTAGACCAACAATTTCACCCTTATTAAGTGCAAAATTTATATCTTTGAGAATGATTGAATGAGCATAATGCTTACTTACATTTATAACTTCCATTTTTTATTCCTCCATTAACATTCTTGGTTTTCTCTTTGATTCTCATTAATTTTAAAAAGTTGCGCCTCTTTTTAACAACATTATATCATATATCTAACTTAATGCAATATATAAATGTCATTTTGTAAAATTTTATTAACAAAAAACTCTCTACCACCTAAATGATAGAGAGTTTTCTGCTTATTCAATTTTCTCAAAACATCTACAGCATCGTAGGATTTCACATCTAATGTCTTAGCTACAATTGTATTGTCCTCAATATCGTCTAGAAAGACACAATTTGTAGGATTTTACTGGTATTTATCGAGACTTATGTCAAGTTCCCCTTTGCCTTATACTTTCATACTCACCTTACAAATCCTTTTGGTAATAAAATCTTTTTCCTGTGTAGGGATAGTCTTGCAAAGAAAAGACTTCCTTATAGCCATGTTTCTGATAAAAGTCCGGTGCCTGAAATTGGTAAGTATTGACAAAGGCAAAACGACAGTTTCGATTCTTAGCTTCACTTTCTGCCTGTTGCAATAGTTTTGAACCGATTCCTTGCCCTCTCAGTTCCTCTTTTACAAATAAATACTCGATTTCTAGCCAATTTCCAAAAGTCTCTGCTATCAAACCTGCCAGGAGATTGCCCTTTTCATCTTCGACATAAAGATTAAGTGGCTCACTTTCAGCTTCTTCTCTTTTTGAACGGTTATAAACACGAATCAGATTCCCTATTTCTTGTGATTTATGGGATTCCTTATTTTCCAATCTAAAGTACATCCAAATCTCCTCAAATACTGTTACAGCTTAATTATAGTCTTATTTCAATAGACTGTCAAACTAGCAAAAACCCACCAATCTAAGTTGATGAGTTTCAAATTTATTTTCTAAATTTCCACTGGCTATAAATCCCGAAACCGATAATCCAGATAGCTGAACCGATTGCTCCTACAAATGTAGACTCTTGTAAAAAGAGAGTTACAAAGACAAAGGCAAAGAAGAGCATGGTTAAGGGATTTAGGAAACGATAATGGGGCATGAGATAGCCGTCCGCCATAAAGTCCTGTGACTTGCGGTATTTAAGGTGAGCCACCATAATCAAGATATAAATCGCGATATAGACACCTGATGATGATGCCGTAATCAAGGCAAAGGCATCCGACACACCTGGCAAGATGTTGATAAAGGCTGCTAGGGCAATCAAGATTGCTGAGGCAATGATGGCATTTTGTGGCACGTTGTGGCGAGAGAGAGTATCTGCCTTAATTGCTTTTAGGAAGCGATTTGGCGAATCATGGGCAATCTGATACAAATGACGACCTGTTGAGTAGAGAGTTGAGTTAAGGGCAGATGCTGCTGACGTCAAGACGA
This sequence comes from Streptococcus mitis, assembly GCF_047460035.1. Classification (GTDB taxonomy): domain Bacteria; phylum Bacillota; class Bacilli; order Lactobacillales; family Streptococcaceae; genus Streptococcus; species Streptococcus mitis_DW. Next base: position 71,026 of record NZ_JASHHB010000009.1, read on the forward strand.
CAAAGTTAATCAAGGCTGCTGCCCACTTGACACCTGCCAATTCAAATACTGTAACAAAGGGAGAATCAGCCGATGCAAGTTCACGCCACGGAATGATAGCCATGATGGCTAAGAGAGCACCTCCATAGAAAAAGGCGATACGCAAAGGAATTTCCTTAACGGCTTTTGGCAAGACCTGACGTGGATTTTTTGTTTCTGAAGTCGTTACCCCGATAAACTCAATCATGAGATAGGCAAAGAAAACCATCTGGAAGGCCATGACAAAGTTAACTCCACCATTAGGAAATAGTGAGAAATTGTCGGCGATATTAGCCAAACTTGCTACTCCATGTGGTGTCTTAAAGCCTGTCAAGACCATAAAGACTCCTGTGGCAATCATAGCTAAAATAGCCACAATCTTGACCATAGCAAACCAAAACTCAACTTCCCCAAAAAGTTTCACCGCAATCAAATTGACCAAGGCTAGAATAGTCAAAAATCCAATCTCAATCATCCAACTTGGCCAGCTAGGGAACCAGAACTGAACATAGTGAGAGATAGCAGTGATTTCCGCCATACCGATAAAGACAACGGATAGCCAGTAAGACCAAACCGAGAAATAACCCCAGCCCTTACCTAAATGGCGCGTGATAAAGTTGATAAAGGTATGTTGCTCAGGGTCTTGGTAGAGCATTTCCCCAACCGCACGCATCATGAGGAACATGAATGCTCCCGTAATCATATAAATTAGTACAATAGAAGGACCTGTTAGGCTGATAGAGCGACCTGCTCCCAAAAAGAGTCCTGTTCCAATTGTTCCCGCAATGGCCATAACCTGCACGTGACGATTGGTCAGACCACGCTCCATCTTATTTTTTTTCTTCTTTGAACTCATAACGTCTCCAATTCAATTTAAAATGGAAAAAGGAGTGAGTGAAGCGCACTGCCTCCTCACTCCTTTTTTTTATTTTTAGGCTGTTTTTTCAACCTTCAAGATTTTTACATCATAGCTACCAACAGGTGTTTCAATAGTTGCTGTATCACCTGTTTTCTTACCAATCAAGGCTTGTCCAATTGGGCTTTCATTTGAAACCTTACCTGCAAAGGCATCCGCACCTGCTGAACCTACGATAATATAAACTTCTTCTTCGTCCTCACCAATTTCTTGAATAGTGACTGTTTTACCAATCGCCACTTCATCATCGGCAACTGAGTCGCTATTGACGATTTCAGCATAACGGATTTTTGTTTCCAAGCTAGAGATTTGTCCTTCAACAAAGGCTTGTTCATCCTTAGCCGCTTCGTATTCACTGTTTTCTGAAAGGTCACCATATGAACGAGCAATCTTTATGCGTTCTACCACTTCTGGTCGGCGGACCAATTTCAATTCTTCTAATTCTTTTTCAAGTTTTTCCTTTTCCGCAAGGGTCATAGGATATGTTTTTTCTGCCATTTTTCTCAACTTTCTTTCGATAGTATTGAATCTCTATCTGAGATTCTCATTTTTGTAGTCTTAGTTTGAACTACTATTTTGAGTAAGTTTGCTATTGACGTGCTCAGCTACATTACGATCATGTTCTTCCTGTGTCACTGCGTAATAGACTTTGCCATCTGTAACATTGGCTACAAAGTAGAGGTTCTCACTCTTTGTTTGGTTAATACTTGCTTCAATCGCGTCCTGACTTGGACTATCTACTGGACCAGGCATCAAACCAGGTTTGGTATAAACATTGTATGGTGAATTAATCGATGTGTCAATTCCAGCATCGTCTGCTAGGCTAATATTTTGACCAAGTTTCCCTTGGGCATACAAGATTGCAATATTGCTTTGAAGTGGCATACCAAGGTTCAAACGATTGTAGAAGACACCTGCAATCAACTTACGGTCTTCAGTCTTAGCACCTTCTTTTTCAACAAGTGAAGCAATTGTTAGCAATTCATTGACTGTCAAGTTTTTAGACTTAATTGCACTATAGTGCGGAGTCAAGGTCTTATCCATAGCTGCCAACATCTCATCAATCAAACTTTCAATAGTTGTGCTTTCCTTGATAGAGTATGTCGCTGGGAAGAGGAATCCTTCTAAACGATAACGAACTCCACTTTCTTTCGTTGGCAAGCTTTCGAGTAGGTTTGGATATTTAGCAACTTCTTGACTGATAAAGTTGTCATCTTGAACTTTAGCCAAAAAAGCTTCCGCTGTCAAAGGCTCTTTAAATTCACCTTGTAATTGGCCTACAGCTTGGGCGATTTGATCAATCGTATATCCTTCTGGAATCGTTAAATCTGCAAGTGAAGGTTCTTGAGGTTCAGGAGTACCACCTTTTTGGAGTTCCTTAATGATATCCTCTGTACTCATGCTCTTTTGCAAATTGTAATATCCAGCCTTCAAATCTGAATAATTCTTATATTTAGCATAAAAAGCAAAAATCACTCCGTGTTTAATCACACCAGAATTTTCAAGTGCTGAGCCAATTTCTTGGACATTGGCTCCTTCTGGGATTTGAACAGTTACATACTTCTTAGAATTAGCGTCAACTGGTAATAAAGATGACTGGACGTACTGATAACCGAAGTAGCCACCTGCCGAAATCAAGGCAAGGAAAATCAGTAGAGAAATGAAGAAAGCCTTCAAATGTGATTTTTTCTTCTTGACAGGTTTAACAGTCTCACGACGACTACGACTCGGAGTTTCAGAAATGACTTCAACAGCTTCCGTTTCCATAACTGGTTCTGGTTTTGTTACTTCTTTCTGAGGCTCTTTTTTAGCTTCAGTCTTATAAGAAACAGCTACTCTTGTTGGAGTTACGTTGAAATCTTCTTCGACCTTTTTTGGACGATTAGTCTCTGGCCCTGGAACCGGTCTTGATGGACTTGCCTCAACTGGTGAAGCTGGAACATCTTGACTAGGGTGACGAGGAGTAATCGGAGCTTCTACTCTCGATTCATCTGCCGGTGATGCAGGCATATCCTCACTAGGATGTTTTGGAACACGTGGTGCATTCTCCATAATTTTTTCAACAGCTGATAGGGATGCAACCATAACATCTTCATCTGCGAGTTTTGTTTCAGGGACAAATAGGGCTTCTTTTTTCTCTGCAAGTTCAGTGGTCTCTTGGCGAATCCCTTCATAACGTTTTACTTTTTCTAAATCACGTAAAATCTGCTCTTTAAAGCTTAATTTTTCATCTTCTCTTGACTTTTCACTCAAAAGTTTATCCTCCTCGTTGACAATCCATAATATTATATCTTAAAAACGAAAGAAAAGCAACCTAGCATGCTTTTCTAGCTGATTTTTTAGCTTCCCAGACCATATCATACCATGTTTCCCCTGCAAAGGTTGACTGGGACTGGCCTTCATTGATAAATCCATGTTTTTCGTAGTAAGTAATGAGATAGTCATGACAGGTTAGGTTAATGCCTTCTCTTTCGTGTTCAAGAGCTAGTTCTTTCAAAGCTGTTAGCAATTTCTGACCTAGTCCTATTCCCTGTGCCTCCTCGGCAATAGAAAGACAGGTCACAGAGATATAACCACCAGGCTCATGACTATAATCTTCTATCTCTTCTGTAAAGGACTGATCTTGCAGATGACGGTGGGAGCCAACTGGTCCTTCTATATACCCCATGATTCTACCTTCTTTTTCTGCAACCAGAAACGAGGTCTGAATTTCTCGCAAATGCGCCTCAAAAACAGAGCGAGGAATGGCTTCTTCAATCGAGAAATTTTCTAGTTCAATCTCAACGATACGATCCAAATCTTCTAATCTTGCTTTCCTAATTTCCATTTTGCCTCCTAAAAAAGAGATTAAACCAAATCATACTAAAACCTTGACTAGCTGCATAAAGCGAATCTGTCTCTTCTTCATCAATAAAACCGTTCATTTCAAAATAGGAAAGCAACTTATCCGGACTCTTCAAACGAATAGCTTTGTAATCCAGCTCAACTGCCACATCTTTCAAAGCCGCAAGAAGAAGCGTTCCCAAGCCCTGTCTCTGATGGTCAGCCTCGATGACTAAAGAATGTATTTCTAGACATTTCGGATTATGTGGGTAAGGACCACCTAGAACATAGCCCAGAAGCTGATTTTCATCCCTAGCTAGAAGAAAGGTATCCGCATACTTACGGATACTTTCTTCTAAAATATGGGAAGGTTGCTGCTTTTCAACTGGAAAAGATGTGGCCTGAAGTGTCTCTATCTCAGTCAAATCAGACTTACTTGCCTGAATGATCTTAATTGGAATTTCCATGAGAATAGCCTATTGAACATTGCTTGTCAAGTTGGACAAAAGACGTTCAAATGAGTATTCATAGGTTTGGATATCTCCTGCTCCCATAAAGACGTAAACAGCATTGTCATGGTCTAGGAGTGGAGAAACATTTTCAACAGTAATCACTTGGTGTTTCTTGTTAATTTTATTAGCTAGGTCTTCTACCTTAACATCTCCATGGTCTACTTCACGAGCGGATCCATAAATTTGGGCTAGATAAACAGCATCCGCTTGGTTCAAAGCGTGAGCAAATTCGTCCAACAAAGCAATGGTTCTTGTAAAAGTATGCGGTTGGAAGACTGCAACAATTTCCTTGCTTGGGTATTTCTGACGAGCTGCATCCAAGGTTGCAATGATTTCTGTTGGATGGTGGGCAAAGTCATCGATAATCACTGTGTCATTGACAATTTTCTCAGTGAAACGACGCTTAACACCGGCAAATGTTTTCAAGTGTTCACGCACCAAGTTCAAATCAAATCCTGCTGTGTAAAGAAGACCAATAACGGCTGTCGCATTCATGATATTGTGACGACCAAAGGTTGGAATGTGGAATTGTCCCAACTCTTGTCCACGGAAGTGAACCGTGAAGGTTGAACCAGTTGTTGAACGAAGAAGATCACTAGCTACAAAGTCATTACCTTCTGCTTCAAAACCATAATAATAAATAGGTGCATCAGACGTAATCTTACGCAATTCAGCATCTTCACCGTAGATAAACAAACCTTTGGTAATTTGTTTAGCATAGTCGTTAAAGGCATTGAAAACATCCTCTAGACTTGTAAAATAGTCTGGATGGTCAAAGTCAATGTTGGTGATAATAGAGTACTCTGGGTGGTAAGGCATGAAGTGACGCTCATATTCGTCAGATTCAAAAACAAAATATTTGGCATTGGCTGAACCACGACCGGTCCCGTCTCCAATCAAGAAGCTAGTATCCGTGATATGAGACAAGACATGAGACAACATACCTGTTGTTGAAGTTTTTCCGTGCGCTCCAGCAACTCCCATGCTAACAAAGTCGCGCATAAAGCTACCTAGGAACTCATGGTAGCGTTTGTAACTAATGCCATTTTGGTCCGCATAGGCAATTTCGACGTTGTTATCTGGACGAAAGGCATTTCCAGCGATGATTTCCATATCACCGTCTAGATTCTTTTCATCAAAAGGAAGAATGGTAATTCCTGCCTGCTCAAGACCACGTTGAGTAAAGTAGTACTTTTCAACATCTGAACCCTGTACCTTATGCCCCATTTGGTGCAACATCAAGGCCAAGGCACTCATCCCTGATCCCTTAATTCCGATAAAATGATATGTCTTTGGCATGTTTTCTCCCCTATTCTGTAATTCTGGTCAGATTCAACTCTTGGGCAACCCGACGTTCTTGTTCTTTTTGTTGATTCTTTTTATTGTAGATTTGGCTCTTCTTTAGAAAATCATAGTTGTTTTTCTTTGGGTTTGAAGTTTCTTTTGGCTCAGCTTGAGTCGAAATATTGCTAACTTCTTCCGCCAAGATGTAATGAGACTGGGTCAATTTTTGACTATATTTAACAAATTCACCAGGATTTTCCTTTTGGAAAGGCGCGGTAGGTTGATTGCCCTGTCTAACCAGACTTGGCTGAGAATGGCGTCTTGTAGGAGTAATATCCTTAGTCAGATAACTTGCTGATCGTTTCTTTTTCAAATCCGCACGCGCTTCTTCACGCGCCACCTCCGCATAGCTCTTTCCTTCTTTTTTAACTCCTAAACCAGCCTTCTTAGGTTTCTCTACTGGCTTTTCAATCGGTTTTGCTGGTTTTTCTTCAGTAATAGGGGCCCACTCCAGATAATTCTTATCACGGTATTCTCCCTTGATATTACTGATAAAGTCAGATTCATCATAGAGGTCCATAACCGGCATCTCAGTCAGTATAACCTCATCATCTGACACCAATGGAAATCGTTCTTCTCTCATTTTCTATTTCCTTTCAACACTTCATTATAGCGTATTGTCTTGATTTTTCAAGTGCTGGCTTCAGAAATTCCCAAAATTTCTCTAATTTCTGCCAGGGTCAGACTGCCACGTGACTCTGTGCCGTCCAATACTTGTGACACCAGATGTCTCTTCTGTTCTTGGAGTTCCTGAATTTTTTCTTCAATGGTTCCCTTGGTCACTAAGCGATAAACCTCAACCGTTTCTTCCTGACCCATCCGATGGGCACGGCCAATAGCTTGCGCTTCCACCGCAGGATTCCACCAAAGGTCAACCAAGATAACCGTATCAGCACCTGTCAGGTTCAAACCGACACCACCAGCCTTAAGAGAAATCAAAAAGGCATCTCTTTCCCCTTGGTTAAAGGCCTTGGTCATGTCTTGTCTTTCCTTGGCTGGGGTTGAACCCGTAATTTTAAAGGAAGTCAATCCCAAGTCTGGCAGTTCTTGTTCAATTTTCTCCAACATTCCCTTGAACTGCGAGAAAATCAAGACACGGTGTCCGCCGTCTGCCACCTGTACCAGCAGATCTCGGAGACTATCCAGTTTGCCACTGGCTCCCTGATAATCCTCCATAAAGAGGGCAGGGGTGTCACAGATTTGACGCAAGCGCATCAGACCAGACAAGATTTCCACACGACTTCGCTGAAATTCCTGATCCGATACTTGAGCCAATCTATCTCTCATCTGTTGCAACTGGGCTAGGTAGATAGCCTTTTGCTGGTCTTCCAGTTCATTCTTATAAACTACTTCAATCAAATCTGGCAATTCAGTCAGAACTTCTTCTTTCTTGCGCCTCATAACGAAAGGCTTGATAAACTGAGCTACGCGCTCAGCTGGCAATTTCATAAATTCTTTCTTGCTTGGCAGAAGTCCTGGCATGACGATTTGGAAAATAGACCACAACTCACCCAGATGGTTTTCAATAGGAGTTCCTGAAAGAGCAAAAACTGACGGCACCACAAATTGTCTCAAGGTCTGAGCAATCTTGGTCTGGGCATTTTTCATAACCTGAGCTTCATCTAAGAAAAGGAAGTCAAAGGCCATCCCCTGATAAAGCTCACTGTCCTGACGGAAGGTAGCATAGCTCGTCACATAGATTTGATGGCTTTCAGTAAGAATCTCTTCACGACTAGCTTTCAAACCATGAACAACAGCCACATCCAACTGTGGGGCAAATTTCTGAAACTCATCTGCCCAGTTGTAAATCAAACCTGACGGAGCCAGAATCAAAACCCGACTTTCTTTTGTCACTTGACTGGTCAAAAAAGCAATGGTCTGAAGGGTTTTTCCCAATCCCATATCATCAGCTAAAATCCCACCAAAACCATAATGATGGAGCATTTGCAGCCATCCGATTCCCTTTTCCTGATAGTCTCGCAAGTCAGCCTTAACCTGAGTTACTTGCAAAGGAAAGTCCTCTGGATGCGTCAAATCGTGGGCCAGATTCTGGAATTCTTGTGAAAAAGAAACACGGTCACGCCCTTCAAAGAGATGAGCTAAACTATAAGCCAAGGATTTTCGAGCCTGCAAGGCCCCATCTTTTAATTCAAGCTGCCCCAGTTCCTGTAGATTTTGGCGAATTTTCTTGGTTTCTTCATCGAAAAAGTAGACTTGATTGGACGAATCAATGTAAAAATCCTTATTGGCAACCAAGGCCTGCATGGCTTGGTCGATTTCCTCTTGGGCAATATCTTGAAAATCAAACTGAATTTCCAAGAGACCTCCCTTGGAAGCAATCTGCACTTGAGGGCTTGCTAGACTATAAAGCTCTTCTAACTTGTCTGATAGGTCAACATGCCCGAGTTTTTCAAAGACTGGAATGATTTCATGGAAGAAATGATAAACAGACTCTGTTTTTAAGGCCTGACGCCAAGATTGAAAATCTGCTTCAAAGCCAGCTGCCAAACAGACTTGAAAAACTCTTTCTTCTAAGTCAGCATCACTCGAAAAAGGTAATTCTTCTAGCTCTTGTCGGCTAGATACCTGTCTATTTCCATAATCAAACTGAATTTCTAAACGAATCCGATTATCTTCTTCCCTATCAAAGTAAAAAGAGGGTGTAAAAGTTTTGATTTGTAGACGTTCTGGAGCTGAAACGGTCCCCATCTGGCTAAAAAGAGTTAAACAAGAAGCCAACTTATCTCGGTCACTACTATCAAATTGCAGGTATTTCTTTCCATGTTGATCCAAAGGCAGCGCTTTGATTTCCTTGAGAAGGCACATCTGCTGGTCTGTTAGAAAATAAACCTGTCCTTTATGGAAAAGCACAGCTCCCTGATAAAAGACATTAACCCTTGGACTCTCACCGATTTCCATTTCAAAATAATCTGAGTATTCTGTTACTGTAAAGGCAAATAGATTAGCATCCGCATGCATATCCTGAAAAAGTAGAGTCTGGTAGCTATCCACTTGATGGTCAAATTGAAAATGGGGCAAGGTCATCAGTAAATTCACACCCTGCTCAAAAAAAGTCAGAGGGAAAAAGAGATGCCGACCTTGGTTTTGGAAAAAAAGCTCTGGACTAAGTCCTTCCTCCATTAGTCCGCCTAAGAAAGTCAGAAGCTCTTGACTTTCCTCATTAAAGGCTTCCCAAGATAGAGACTCCTCATAAGTTTTACCAATCATATAAGGTTTTCTCTTCTCGACGACTTTTAAAAAGAGTGGAATATCCCGAATAACGTAGTATTTTTGGCTATTGATTTGCCCGATTCTCAGAGTCCACAAGATATGATTGCTTCCTGCTTCCACCTGACCCACAGCTGACAACTCATAGGTTCGGTCTGATTTTGGAGATAAGATTCGTTCCAAAAATTTGCCGCCCAAGGTCACCTTGGTTTCAACGGCCTCTTTTTCCTCATGACCTTCTTCCAGACTTTGCAAGATTTCCTGACCACGCTCATCATTTTTCAGAAAATGCTCCAGAGCTGCCAAATGCACACAGTAGCCCCTCTTTTGGAAAAAATCGCAGGCACAAAAAACCAAATCATCCTCTAAACTATAGCGCAGTTCTTCTTCTGCAACGCGAGCGTAGAGCCGATTGTTCTTTTCCTTGATAATGTCAACCTTACCAGTTTCATAAAGGGCAACGCCTTCGATACGGACTTTCCCCGGAATCAATTTAGCCATATTTTTACCTTTACCTTATCTTTTTATTATACCATATTTTCCCCTATGAAAATAGCCTTCTAAGGATACTTTTCTCCTAGAAGGCTGGATTTTTAAAGTTTACCAAAAGTCGTCACAATCCGCTGACACACTTCTTGCAGCAGGGATTTAGGCATGGCTACATTGAGACGGGCATGGAGACTTCCTTCCTCCCCAAAATCCAAACCACGGTTGAGGATAACCTTGGCTTCATTTCTCAAAAGCTCTTGTAATGTTTCATCAGTCAGGTCATAGGCTGAAAAATCAAGCCAAATCAAGTAGGTTCCTTGCGGTTTCATGACCTTGATTTTAGTCTCTTTTCCAAATAAATCTACCACATAATTAATATGGTCTTCAAAGACTTGCTTGAGTTCCTCTAACCAATCTTTACCGTATCGATAGGCAGCTTCTGTCGCCAAATAACCCAAGCCTGAAATTTCATGCTGGTTATTGGCCAACTGGCGTTTCTGGTAAGCCACTCGCAACTTAGGATTTTCAATAACTGCATATGAATTTTTTGTTCCAGCAATATTAAAGGTTTTAGTGGCACTAGTCAAGACGATAGCAAATTCTTTAAAGTCAGGATTGATGGTATTGAAGGAATGATGCTTGTGACCAAAGAGGGCCAAATCTTGGTGAATCTCATCTGAAACCAAGAAAACACCGTGTTTTTGGCAGAGTTGGCCAATCTTCTCCAACACTTCCTTTTCCCAAACACGTCCACCAGGATTGTGAGGGTTGCAAAGAATATAAAGTTTGACATCCTCTTCTACCAAATCCTTTTCAAGTCGGTCAAAGTCAATCTCAAACAGACCATCCTTTTCCACCAAAGAATTGGTAATCAATCTACGGTTATTCAACTTGACACTGCGTGCAAAGGGTGGATAGACAGGTGTGTTAATCAAAACCGCATCGCCTTCTTTTGTAAAGGCTTGAATAGCTGTTGAGATGGCCGGCACCACACCCTCGATAAAGACAAGAGCCTCTTTGTCAAAGTGGTAATCGTGTTGTGTGGCTTCCCACTTTTGAACTTCCTTAATTAACTCTTCACTGGCATAGGTATAGCCATAAACCAGTTGATCAGCGTAAGTCTGCACGGCTTGGCGGATTTCAGGCAAGACTACAAAGTCCATATCCGCTATCCAAGCTGATAGGACTTCACTATCTGTTTCTGCTTCTTTCCATTTATAGGTATGGTGCCCTAAACGATTGGGCAGGCTTGTAAAATCATATTTTCCCATCTTTGTCTTATCCTTCCAAGGCTTGGCGCAAATCTGCAATCAAATCTCTAGCATCCTCAATCCCAATCGACAAACGCAAGAGGTCATCTGTTAAACCATAAGAGTGGCGCACTTCTGCTGGAATATCAGCGTGAGTTTGCGTCGTTGGATAAGTAATGAGACTTTCTACCCCACCCAAACTTTCCGCAAAAGAGAAGACCTTAAGACTGTTCAAAATGTGAGGAATGCGTGTTTCATCGGCTACTTTAAAGGAAATCATGCCTCCACGACCAGTGTAGAGAACTTCCTTAACTGCTGGGGAATCCTTCAAAAAGGCAACCACTTCTTGGGCGTTAGCTGTTGAGCGCTCCATACGAAGAGACAAGGTCTTGAGACCACGAATCAATTGATAACTGTCAAATGGAGACAAGACTGCCCCTGTCGTATTGAGATTGTAAAAGAGTTTCTCGTATAGTTCTAAACTATTGGTCACAACCACTCCAGCCAAGACATCATTGTGGCCTGCTAGATACTTGGTTGCTGAATGGAGAACGATATCAGCTCCATCTTCAATCGGACGTTGGTAAATAGGGCTGTAGAAGGTATTGTCCACCACCACTTTGGCACCCTTAGCATGAGCCAGTTTTGCTAGTTTTTCGATATCAAATTCCAACATCAAAGGATTGGTTGGCGTTTCGATATAGAGGACATCCACGTCTTTTTCTAACTCGGCAATCAGCTCTTCTTCTGTATTGGCATAAGTAAAATGGAAACGGCCTTCCTGCTCCACTTGATTGAACCAGCGGAAAGAACCACCATAAAGGTCACGGACAGCCAAGACCTTACTACCTACTGGAAAGACACTAAAGGCCAGTACAATAGCTGACATACCTGAGCTAGTCGCTAGGGCATAGTCTGCGGACTCAATAGCCGCCAAGACTTCTTCTGCCTTACTGCGAGTTGGGTTTTTAGTACGTGTATAGTCAAACCCAGTAGATCGACCAAACTCTGGATGCTGATAGGTCGTTGAAAAATGAAGCGGTGTCACCAAGGCTCCTGTTGCTTCATCTGACTTAATACCCGCCTGGGCCAAAATTGTGTTAATGTGTAATTCCTTGCTCATACAATTCCTCCAAATCTATAGTAACTATTGTACCACTTATTTTCATCAACTCATTTTCTTCTTTTCAAGAGCTGGTTATAGTTTTAAACTATAGACTTATACTCTTCGAAAATCTCTTCAAACCACGTCAGCGTCGCCTTACCGTACTCAAGTACAGCTTGCGGCTAGCTTCCTAGTTTGCTCTTTGATTTTCATTGAGTACTAACTAGTAAAGCTAAAAAGAATCCAGAAAAGCTTCCAAATTCTTTTGTGACAATGATTGCTAGGGTTTACTGTGAACGAAAGAAAGCCTGTTGGGCTAAATAGTCATAATGCTCTTTGTTAAATTGATACTGGCCCACATGCTGACTAACCTGACCGACATCCACGGAAAAAATATAGGCTTCATTTTGATAGTTCCAGTTCAGCCTAACTGTATTCAAGACTGGCTTATAAGTAAAATCTTGAACTTGATTCCAAGGCATCTCTACGACTTGATTAGAATGATTTTCAGTTACATCACTGATGTCCATCAAGTAGATACCCATAGGTGTAAAGGCCAGAATCTTAGGCTTCACACTCGACTGAACATAGTAACTACCTCCTATAATGAAAAAATCAACAAAGGATTTCAACCATGTCTTTTTCTTAAAGACCATCAGAAAATTCTTTTGTCCCTCGATATGACAAGTTGAGAGAAATGATGCAATCTGTTTTTCTGTTGCAAACTCCATAATAGCGCCCATGATACTACCTCCATAGCTATTAGTAAATAGGCAAATAAGAACTCTTCACATAAAAGAAGAACTTATCATTTGTTGCGTTATATCTTACTTTTATAGTAGATGGCATCCCTCCTATAAAATCAATTTAATCTATGTATGCTTCAACTAGCTATGAGAGCCCTTCTAAAATAGCTTCTCACAACTTTTATCATACTTATTATATCATATTCCTAATAAATAATCTAAAAGTGTAAGAACTTTTCTTCCAAATTTGTCGTCATTCTATTAAAAAACGACAGCTTCCTTGGAAACCATCGTTTTTCTTGAAAAACCCTTATTTGACATGTTTTGCCAATTCTTCTTGGGCTTTTTTATTGGATTCTTCTTTTTCTTTCAGCCATTTTTCTTTAGCTTTTTCATATTCGTCTTTTGTAACTGTCTTATCTTGTAATTTGAGGTATTTATATGATTCAACTCCTTTATTACCAGCCAGTGAATATGGTGTTGAGAAAGGAACGATTTTTCTCAATGTTGGTGTTCCACCCAGTGAAACGTTTGGAATTGCTAGAGAGCTATCTACTAACCAAGCTTGGGCATCTGCATATTTTTCATAACGTTTAGCTGGATCTTGCTCCTTATTGGCTTCTTCCAACATTTGAGTATAGACATCTAGCCCAACAGCCTTGGCCTTATCATTGGCTTCACCTGGTTCTAAACCTAGATTTTGCAACACTCCACCAGAATTAATATTAAAAATATCAAGGTAGCTTGATGGATCTTGATAGTCTGCGCTCCAGCCACCGTTGTAAAGATCATAATCCTTCTGAGCTGCAGTCTGAGCTAAATAGCTTGTATTATCAAAGTCTTCAGTAGAGAGTTGGTGAACATCAATCACAACATTATCTGCCCCCAAGACAGATTCAATTGATTGTTTCATGGAATTGATTCCTTGAATTTCTGCCTTATTGGTCAAATCTACAGTTTTATCTAAGTGGATAGGGAATTGAACTCCTTTAGCTTGGAGTTCTTTCTTAGCTTCAGCAAATTTAGCCTTGGCTTTGTCAGGATTGTAGTATGGATCTTGGGCATCTGCAAAGTTAATTCCTTGCCATTCCTTACCGTAGTTAACCATCTTAGAGGCTACTACTTCACCAAAGTCTTTGCCATTGATACTTACGAAGTTTGGAGGAACGACTAGGTTACGCAAAATCTTAGTTGCACCATCCTCTCCTTGGGATTGAGCCCCGTAAGCTGTACGGTCATAGGCAAAGTTAATGGCTTGACGGAAGTTTTTATTAAGAACCGCTTCCTGAGTCGATTTCTTTTCAGCATCACTTGTCTTGGAAGTGAATTTATAAGATTTTCTATCTAGGTTAAAGTTTAAAAAGTAAGAAGTAGCATCTTGCAAGCTATAGATGATATTGTCCTTATTCTTTTCTTTAATCCCTTCAAAGCTTGAACTATTTGGATAAAGACGAGCATAACTATAGGCCCCCTCGACAAAGTTACGAGCTAGTGCATCTTGGTCACTACCATCATAATAGGCCAATTTCACATCATCTACAAAGACATTTTTAGCATCCCAGTAGTTCGGATTTTTCTTGAATTCAATAACAGATTTTGAAACAAAGGATTTCATCAAGAACGGTCCATTGTACAATATGCTAGATGGGTCTACCTTCCCAAAATCATCCCCTTTTGATTTCAAGAAATCAGCGTTAACAGGGAAGAGAATGGTTGATGTTGTTTTTGAATTCCAGTAAGATTCTGGTCGTGTCAAGGTATATTGAACAGTTTGGTCATCAATCGCCTTAACACCTACAGTTGAAAAGTCAGTTGTTTTCCCGTTGATATAGTCATCCAAACCAGCAACAGAGTCTTGAACTAGGTACAAGGCTTCTGATTTTTTATCAGCTGCATACTTAAGACCAGTTATAAAATCTTGAGCAATTACAGGAGCATATTCATCTCCATCTGCAGTATACCACTTAATATCCTTACGAAGTTTGTAGGTATAGGTCAAACCGTCTTGAGAAACACTCCAATCCTCTGCCAAGGATGGAACATAGTTCCCGTATTGGTCATTTTCCATAAGACCATCTACCAGATTGGTCACAATATCATTTGTTGTTGCACGGTTTTCTGCTAGATAGTTCAAACTAGACGGATCACTTGAATAAACATAATTATATGTTTTTGACCCTGTGCTAGAATTTCCACAGGCACTTAACAAAATACCTGCACTTAACACGACACCTGCAAGTGTTGCATACTTGGCCTTAGACTTTTTCATCTCCAGAACCTCCTGATTTAAATATTTGTCTTATTATACATTACAGGTTTTATTTAGTCAATAGTTTTTTAAGTAAAATTTAAGAAAAATTAAATTACTATCTACAAATTATAAAAAATATAATACAAATTAATAAAAAAGAGAATAGTTCAAGCATTTCATGATAGAAATGTTCAAATTATCCCTTTTATTTATAAATGTTTTTTTAAGTTAACTTTAATTTGATTCGTAAGCGATCTGCTTGAGCTTTTCCAATCACCTTATCCAACAAACGGGTACGGAGACTCATGATTCCATAAACTCCTCCACCCATGGCACCGACAAGGGCTACATATAGGAAACTCCACAAACGTCCACTTGGTTGGAAGACAAATCCTAAAATCCACTGCAATGTCCCAACTACTAGAAACATGAAAAGAGTTAACAAACTGATTAAAATGGTTCGTTTCAAAATCACCTTGCGCTTAACACCAGTTACCTTGCAAATGTCCCGATACATCAAAACATTAGGAATGATGAGACCGATGGTTGTTGAAATCAAAGGCCCATAACTGTGGAAGAGAGCGATGGTTGGAAGTTGCAAGACTAGCTTGGCAATAGAACCATAGATAAAATAGAGAACTGCCTTGCGGTTGCGGAACATGGCCTGAAGCATTGGAGACAAGACCATGTACAAGCCTAAAATAGTAGACTGCAAAACTGCAAAGACAAACAAGCCCATAGCCAAACTATCTGGCTTGCCATAGAAGACAGTATAGAGAGGTTCTCCTACCATAACCACTCCAACCGTTGCTGGCAGTAGGAATAAGAAAAGCATGGTAATACTGTCCTGAACGAGACGAGAAGCTGCTCTCAAATCCCCCTTGACATAGTTTTCCGTCAAGAGTGGCAAGCCTACACTACCAATTGAAACCCCAACAGAAATCAAAATCATAGTAATTTTATTAGGATTGGCTGAGAAATAAGAAAACATGACAACCAAGTCTTCATTGCTATAATTGGTAAACCAGCTCATACTATTGATAAAGGTCATCTGGTCCAGAATCTGGAAAAGTTGGATGGCAGAGCCTGTCAAGATAAAAGGAATAGCTTCCTTAATGGTATCGACCAAGAGACGCTTGCTATTAATCTTATCTCCTGTTTCAAGAACTCTTTTAAGTAATCCTTCTTTAGCAAGGAAATAGATCAAAACTGCAAAACTGGCTACCATGCCGACAAAGGCAGCAAAGGTTGATTGGGTAACCGCTGCTAGATAATCTCCTGAACCCATTTTCATAATCATGAAGGTAGCTAGAAGCATCCAGATAACACGAATGACCTGCTCAGCGATTTGACTCATGGCATAAGGTTTGAGATTATTCATCCCTTGGAAGAAGCCTCGGATCACACTCATAGAAGGGAAAATCAAGACCGCCCAAGCCAAGCTCTGCATGATTGGGATCAAGTCTTTACCCACACCCGACAAGTCTGCTAACCAAGGAGCAAAGACATACAAGACTAAAGCAAAGACCAGACCTAGTCCCGTCATAAAGCCTAAAAAGCTCCGAATCAGTGCAAAGCTGTGCTCTTCTTCTCGCATGGTATTGTACTTAGCCACTTGCTTGGCCACCGCAACTGGAATCCCCGCTGTTGAAACCAGCAAGAACCAGGCATAGATATTGTAACCCATGGTAAAGAGACCATTGGCCGTAGCTGCATAAGACCCCATCCAGATATACCAGGGGATAATATAAATAGCCCCAAGCAGGCGACTGATAAAGTTACTAGCCGTTAACCAAGCAGTCCCCCGTAACATCTGGGCCTGCTGGTGATTGTTTTCGTTAGACATAGATTCCTCATTTAATTTTAATAACTAGGAAAAATTCCTCATCTTCCATTATAAACTTTTCCTTGTCACTTGTAAATTTACGACTTTCGGTTTACAATAGAAAGTATGATTAAGATTGAAACCGTATTAGATATTTTAAAAAAAGATGGTCTCTTCCGTGAGATTATCGACCAAGGACATTATCACTACAACTACAGCCATGTCGTATTTGACACCATCTGTTATGACAGCCGCAAGGCCAAAGAGAAGAGCCTCTTTTTCGTCAAGGGTGCTGCCTTTAAGAAGGAATTCCTGATTTCTGCCATCTCTCAAGGCCTCGGTTGGTATGTGGCTGAAAAAGATTATGAGGTTGGTATTCCTGCTATTATCGTCAGCGATATCAAGAAAGCCATGAGTTTGGTAGCTATGGAATTTTATGGAAATCCACAGGAAAAACTCAAACTCCTTGCCTTTACTGGTACTAAGGGTAAAACAACAGCAGCCTATTTCGCTTATAACATCTTATCTCAAGGGCATCGACCTGCAATGTTGTCGACTATGAATACAACTCTAGATGGCAAGAATTTCTTTAAGTCTACATTGACAACCCCTGAGAGTATTGACCTCTTTGACATGATGAATCAGGCTGTGCAAAATGACCGTACCCACCTCATCATGGAAGTATCCAGTCAGGCCTATCTAGTCAAACGTGTCTATGGCCTAACCTTTGATGTGGGAGTTTTCCTCAATATCAGCCCAGACCATATCGGCCCGATTGAACACCCTAGCTTTGAAGACTACTTCTACCACAAGCGTCTCTTGATGAAAAATAGCCGAGCAGTCATCATTAACAGTGACATGGACCACTTCTCTGTACTAAAAGAACAGGTGGAAGATCAAGATCATGATTTCTACGGTAGCCAGTCTGATAACCAAATCGAGAATTCCAAAGCCTTTGGCTTTTCAGCTACGGGTAAACTCGTTGGAGATTATGATATTCAACTCATTGGCCACTTCAACCAAGAAAATGCCGTTGCTGCTGGACTTGCTTGCCTTCGTCTCGGAGCTAGTCTTGAGGACATCAAAAAAGGAATCGCTGCAACCCGTGTTCCTGGTCGTATGGAAGTCCTCACTCAGAAAAACGGAGCCAAGGTTTTCATCGACTACGCCCACAATGGTGACAGTCTCAAAAAACTAATCAATGTTGTAGAGACTCATCAAACAGGAAAGATTGCCCTGGTCTTAGGTTCGACAGGAAACAAGGGAGAAAGCCGTCGTAAGGACTTTGGCCTCCTCCTCAATCAACATCCTGAGATTCAAGTTTTTCTGACTGCTGATGACCCTAACTATGAAGACCCAATGACCATTGCAGATGAAATTAGTAGCTACATCAATCATCCTGTTGAAAAAATTGCGGATCGCCAAGAAGCCATCAAGGCAGCTATGGCTATCACAAATCACGAATTAGATGCTGTCATTATTGCTGGTAAGGGAGCCGATTGCTACCAAATCGTCCAAGGCAAGAAAGAAGCCTATCCAGGAGATGCAGCCGTCGCAGAACGTTATCTATAAAAAAAATCAAGGGAACTATTCCCTTGATTTTTTTAGTCTTCTTTCTTAAATGAATTTTTAAGACCTTCAACGGCACCTTCTACAGCACCTTTAACGTCTTCAACTACTTCTTTTGCCTTAGCAACTGTCTTTTCTACAGCGCCTTCTGCTTCAGTCTTGCTATCTCCAGTAACTTTACCAAATCCTTCTTTGATAGAGCCTGTTGCTTGTTCCAATTTGTTTTCAAGTGACATATGATTGTCTCCTTTAATTTTATTCCGATATGTGTTACCGGTTACATATAGTTTATACCGAATACTAAGGAAAGTCAAATAATGTGCTCAGAAACAAAAAATCAGGCCAAGTAGAAAGTTAATCTTTCCTTATCCAAATCGATAGCCAACTCATACTTTCCATCTTCATTTTGGACAATATAACCTAGGACAACTAAACTGTCCACAAAGATGTCACGACGTTTCTGCATAAGCTGATCTTTTTTGAGAAATTTTAGCAAAAAAGTTGTCATGTATTTGAGAGCATACTCAGGATTGACATCTCCCAAAATGTCATAGAGTTCCTGCTGTTTTTCTGTCAAAGGATACTGATGTTTGACCTTGTAGAAATAATTGGACAGGGTCATTTTTGATCTCGCAAAGTCCGTCTTTTCAACTAAAATAGCTGCATTGGTTTGATTTCGTAATTCTGTCTCAAAACTCTGATCCAACAAGGCTGGATAGACCGGACTAGCTTCGCTGACAAAAATCTCTTGATCCAGTTCAAGACTATCGAGTGATTCAAGCATAGGAAGATTAAGGTAATAACGCTTATTTTCTCGTAGAATCAAGCCTGCCTTTATATACTCTTCCATGAGTTTATCAACTGCTATATCTGGAAATTGAGCCTTAATTTCTCGCAAAATAACATCCTCATGCTGGTCCAGATAGCGGATCAATTCTCTAAAAAATGGCTGTCTTGTCAAACGAGATGGATTAAAAATCTGAATCATGAAGATTCCTTTCTTTACATTCTAACAGAGGCGATGCTGCCAACTGACTAGGATTGGTCCCAGCTTGGTTCAAAGGGACAGGTAGGCCTAGTTCTCTATAATACTCTCTCCAAAAATCACTAATCTCCTGCTCCCCATCCCCAAATTTCATAGGTATGGTTTCAAAAATCGGTAGGATTTCTGCCATGTACTGGGAACAGTAAAAACCTTCTCCATCTGGATAGAAAGAAGCATTGTAGGGTGCTCCTAGATATTTGCAAGCTTTTTCCTTCACAGACTGGATATCCATTTCTGGGTAAACATAGAGGTCGTACAAGTGATTGGACTCAAAGAAGTCTGCCGGTTCTTGACAGACAACACCAGTCTGTCCACTAGCGTGGTAAATCATCCCATCCAAACAAATCGCAACATGGTTATAGTTGCCTGTGGAAGTCTGGATGGCCTGCCCCATATCTGACTCATCTCTCACAAAAATCAAATCGCCATTTTCTAACATGCTTCACTCCTAGAAAAAAAGGAGCCGAAACTCCTTTCGATATAATTCAAACTAGCCTGTTCTAATTTGAATTAACACTCAAAATCTTAAGCATTAAAGCTTTCAGTCAATTGAGGTACCACTTGTTTCTTACGTGAAACAGCACCAGCAAGGAAGGCGTGGTTATTTTCAAGTTTGAAGTTGAAAGCCGCTTCGACCTTGCCCATATTAGCACCAAGAGCTAGGATTTCTGAGTTTGAGTTGACGATATCTGTAATCATCAAGACAAAGTCAGAATAACCATTTGCTGCGTTAGCGGCTTGCATTGCAGCTTCAATTTCTGCTTGGCGTTCCAAAACTTCAGCGATATCAACTGTGTTTACTTGAGCAACACGGACATTATTTCCGTTGAGTTCAAAAGTCTTAGCATCGATATCAATCAATTCTTCAGCAGATTTGCTAGCCAAGTTGGTACCAGCTTTCAACATAGCCAAACCATACTCTTCCAAGTTTACACCAGCCAATTCAGCCAATTCAGGAGCAATAACCTTATCTGTTGGGTGTGTTGTTGGTGATTTCAAAAGAAGGGTATCTGAAATCAAACCTGAAAGCATCAAACCAGCAATCTCTTTAGGAACAGCTACACCATGTTCTTTGAACATACGGTAAACGATTGAAGACGCTGATCCAACTGGCTCCAAACGCATGTAGAGTGGGCTTGCAGTTTCAAAGTTAGCCACACGGTGGTGGTCTACAACACCATAAACTTCTACTTCAGCGATATCTGATACAGATTGTTGGAATTCATTGTGGTCAGTCAGGATAACTTGCTCTGCTCCTTCTGCTTTAGCAGAAGTGATAACACGCGGTGCTTCCACACCAAAATAGTTCAAGACAAAGGCTGTTTCTTCATTTGGAGTTCCAAGGGCAACAGCTTCCGTATCCAAACCGTAAGCTTCTTTTGCAAGGTAGGCAAAGGCTACAGATGACCCGATGGCATCTGAGTCTGGATTTTGGTGACCAAATACTAGAATCTTAGACATGATAATACCTCATTTTGTTTATTCTCTTTATTGTAGCATTTTTTTCGCTTTTTGACAAAAGTAAGAGGAGTCAAAGGGCTCCTCACGATTCTTCAAAATAACTGATACTCTTCGAAAATCAAATTCAAACCACGTCAGCTTCGCCTTGCCGTACTCAAGTACTGTCTACGGCTAGCTTCCTAGTTTGCTCCTTGATTTTCATTGAGTATGAGTAAATTTCTATCTTGATTTTCAGATAAAAATCTTTCCTTCTGTGGCCTCTTCTTAAGCTTGAGAAGGGCTTCAGCCGACATGGCTTCTTCCTTACTGGCAAAACCTTGAGCATAGATAAGTTTGACTGGCAAGCGTGCTCGTGTATATTTGGCTCCCTTCCCACTATTGTGGACAGCGAGGCGTCTTCTCACATCAGTCGTATAGCCTGTATAGTAGGATCCGTCACGACACTCCAGCACGTACATATAAGCCTTATGATCCATAATAAATCTCTTCGAGTTCCAGCGTATAAGAGCCATCATCATTGTGCACAATGAGAGGTGGTAAGACCTTAAAGCCACTTTTCGAGCCATCCTTGATAGCCTCAATCAAAAGCATATTGGCTTCCTTTTCTCTTTTTGGATAAACAAACTGCAGGCGCTTAGGAGCTAGATTATGCCGTTGTAAGCTGTCCAAGATATCTAAAAGTCGATCAGGACGATGAACCATGGCCAAACGCCCATTAGACTTGAGAATACTCTGGGCACTACGACAGATTTCCTGCAAATTGGTCGTGATTTCATGTCGCGCCAAGAGATAATGTTCGCTCTCGTTCAAGTTTGAATGAGGATCCACCTTGAAATAGGGTGGATTACACAAAATCATATCCACCTTACTTCCCTGGATGTAAGTAGGCATATTTTTCAAATCATCACAGATGACCTCCATCTGCTCTTCTAAACCATTCAAACGGACAGAGCGTTCAGCCATATCCGCCAAACGCTCCTGAATCTCAACAGCCAAAATCTGTGCCTGAGTCCGAGTGCTAGCAAATAGCCCCACCGCTCCATTTCCAGCGCAAAAATCCACTATCAAGCCCTTCTTAGGAAAACGTGGAAAACGTGACAAGAGAACACTATCCACCGAATAGCTAAAAACCTCTCTATTTTGAATGATTTTGATATCTGTCGAAAAGAGCTGGTTAATGCGCTCCCCTGATTTTAATAATTGTTCTTCTTCCATGGTCCTATTATAGCAAATTCATATTAACATTACAAAAGATAGAAATTTCTAACTAGTGCTTCTGCTTCTTCAAATGTTGAAGGGCTTCCTTGGTCCAAATTGGCATCATTCGTTTAAGAGGCGCAAAGCCGTAGTTAAAACGGTCGCTTGAAAAGCGTCTCCGTCTCGGAAACTGGTGCTTTTCTTCCTCCAAAGTGCGGATAGAAAGACTAGCTTTCCCTGTAAATTCATCTAAATCCACTACTTGAACCTGAACCTCTTCATCGACTTTCAAGGCTTCTTGGATATTTTCAATAAAGCCTGTCCGAATCTCTGAAATGTGAATCAGCCCCGTATCACCCGTCTCTAGCTCAACAAAGGCACCGTAGGGCTGAATCCCTGTAATACGGCCCTTTAGCTTATCACCGATTTTCATCTTAGTCCTCGATTTCAATTGTTTCAATCACGACATCTTCAACTGGCTTGTCCATGGCCCCTGTCTCAACAGCAGCAATGGCATCCAAGACAGCGTAAGAAGCTTCATCAGCTAGCTGACCAAATACAGTGTGACGGCGGTCTAGATGAGGAGTTCCACCTTGGTTGGCATAGATTTCCGCAATCGGTTCTGGCCAACCACCACGAGCAATTTCTTTTTTAGAATAAGGCAGGTGTTGATTTTGCACGATAAAGAACTGGCTGCCGTTAGTATTTGGACCAGCATTGGCCATGGAAAGAGCACCACGGATATTGTAAAGTTCTTCTGAGAATTCATCCTCAAATGATTCACCATAGATTGACTCGCCACCCATACCAGTTCCAGTTGGGTCTCCACCTTGAATCATAAAGTCCTTGATAATACGATGGAAAATGACACCATCATAGTAGCCATCTTTTGAAAGAGCTACAAAGTTAGCTACTGTTTTAGGAGCATGTTCAGGGAAAAGCTTAATACGCAAGTCTCCGTGATTGGTCTTAATAGTCGCGATAGGACCTTCTACTGTTTCAATGTCTACTTGTGGGAAATGCAATTCTTTTTCTACCATACCAAATCCTTCTAAGGCACCAAAAATGCCATCTTCTTCTAATGTTTCTGTAATATAATCTGCTTTTTCTTTGATGTTATCATGAGAAATTCCCATGGCAACGCTGATTCCAGCATAATCAAAGAGTTCCAAGTCATTCAGCCCATCTCCAAAAACCATGACATTCTCTGGTTTCAAGCCAAGGTGTTCCACAACCTTTTCCACACCCGTTGCTTTGGAGCCTGAAATCGGCACAATATCAGACGAATGCTGATGCCAACGAACCATGCGAAGTTTGTCAGAGAGACTGTCAGGTAAGTGCAAGTCATCTCCCTTATCTTCAAAAGTCCACATCTGATAGATGTCTTCTTTTTCATGGAAATCTGGATCTACATCTAAGTAGGGATAAATTGGATTGATAGCTTCACTAATCATATCGGTGCGAGTCGACAACTTGGCATCATGACTCCCAACCAAACCATACTCAATTCCCTCTTGCTTGGCCCAAGAGATATACTCCTCAACATCTGACTTCTCAATCTGATGCTGATAAATGACCTGACCTTTTTTATCTTCGATGTAAGCCCCATTCAAAGTTACAAAAAAGTCAGGCTTGAGCTCACGAATCTCCGGAACGACACCAAAAATCCCTCGTCCAGAAGCAATACCTGTCAAAATTCCTTTCTCACGTAATTGCTTAAAAACAGTTGGGATTGAAGCTGGAATAAAACCTGTCTTTGAATTCCGCAATGTATCATCAATATCAAAAAAGACAATCTTGATTTTCTTTGCCTTGTATCTTAATTTGACATCCATCTCACTACCTCTTTCAATCTAACTTTTTCCATTATACCATAAAGTAGCTAAATTCCCTATTTTCAAAAAGTTTCCAGTTTTATTGTAAGTCCTTGGATAAGTATAAAACTAAATCATTATCATTTTGACAACTTGCACCTATTTCTAGCGATTTATTTCTATACCACACACCTGTCCCATCTGGAATGTAGCCCCGTCTGATATACAATCTCTGGGCAGGGCCATAGCCTAAGTGCAAACCTACACCAAGAGTGACCTTACTCGAAACAAACTTGACTCGTTTTTCTGCTTCTTCTAGCAGTTGATTCCCAATCCCTTGATTTCGAAAAGGCTCAAACACATTAAAATCTGATAATTCTGGATAGACTTCTGCAAAAGGACCATGTTTAGGAAAGGGCAAAATGGTAACGTAACCCGCTACAGCACCATCAATCTCTGCAACTAAGACTTCTCTCTCACCACTTTCCTGTTCCAGAAAATATCTAGCCAAAATTTCCTCTCTACCAGGCCAACCTTGATTCATAAATCCATGAGATAAGGATTCAATATCAGACTTAATCATATTTCTAATCGTGCAATTCATCTTTGACTTACCCACCTGTATTCTTTCTATTACCATTATAGCACGCCAAGGTCAGAAAAAAACTATCTCGTGAAAAAAAGACCCAACCGGGTCTTTTCTTTAATCTTCGTTTACGAAAGGCATCAAAGCCATTACGCGAGCGCGTTTGATAGCTGTTGTTACTTTACGTTGGTTTTTAGCTGAAGTTCCTGTTACACGACGAGGAAGGATTTTCCCACGTTCTGAAACGAAACGGCTAAGAAGCTCAGTATCTTTGTAATCAACATATTCAATTTTGTTTGCTGCGATGTAATCAACTTTTTTACGGCGTTTGAATCCGCCACGACGTTGTTGAGCCATGTTTTTTCTCCTTTATAATTTTAGTTGTCCATTAGAATGGTAAATCATCATCTGAAATATCCAATGGATTTGTTGCTCCAAATGGATTTTCATCACGTGAAAAGTCTGGTACTGAATTTGTAGGTGCTGAATAGTTTGCAGTTGGTGCAGAGTAAGCTCCACCTGTATGTCCCTCACGCACACTACGGCTTTCCAACATTTGGAAATTCTCAGCCACGACCTCTGTCACGTAGACACGTTGTCCTTGCTGGTTATCGTAACTACGAGTCTGTATACGACCTGTCACCCCAATAAGTGAGCCTTTTTTAGCCCAGTTAGCAAGGTTTTCAGCCTGTTGGCGCCACATAACGACATTGATAAAATCAGCCTCACGTTCGCCATTTTGACTCTTAAATGTACGGTTTACTGCAAGAGTAAAAGTCGCAACTGCTACATTTGATGGGGTATAACGCAACTCAGCGTCACGTGTCATACGCCCTACAAGTACAACATTGTTAATCATAGTTTACCTTCTTACGCGTCAGTTTTGACGATCATGTGACGAAGAATGTCAGCGTTGATTTTTGAAAGACGGTCAAACTCTTTAAGAGCTACGTCGTCGTTTGCTTCAACGTTAACGATGTGGTAAAGTCCTTCACGGAAATCTTGGATTTCGTATGCAAGACGACGTTTTTCCCAAGATTTTGATTCAACAACAGTTGCACCGTTGTCAGTCAAAATAGAGTCAAAACGTGCTACCAAAGCGTTTTTAGCTTCTTCTTCAATATTTGGACGAATGATATAAAGAATTTCGTATTTAGCCATTGATATGTTCCTCCTTTTGGTCTAATGACCCCAAGACTTTGCAAGGGGTAAGTGAGGTTCGCTCACAATAAACTATTATACTAGAAAATATTTTTTTACGCAAGTAAAAACACCGAAATAAAAAAAGAAGATGACGAATCATCTTCTTAAAAACTATAAGTTTTTAGTCTTCTTTTTTCTTGCGAGAAAGAAGTCCAAATCCACCTAGGGCTCCAAGAAGTCCAAGCGCTGCAAGACTAGCGTTAGCTTCTGTACCTGTGTTAGGCAATTCTTTTTGACCATCAACATATTTAGGTGTTGCTGGTTTAGCAGCTGTGTCAGTTGCTACTGTTGCATCTGCTTGAGCTGGTGCCGCTGGTTGAGTTTGATTTGGTGTTGCTGGCTGTCCTGGTTCCGTAGGAGTTACAGGTTGATCAGGAGCAGTTGGTCTTGACGGAACATTTTGTGGAGTAGGAGTTGGTCTGTAGTTGTTACCACCATTTCCACCACCGTTATATCCATCTCCATTATATGGATTAGTTTCTGGAATGCGTTTAGGAATTACCGTTACTGGGACGTCTACTACTACAATTTCTCCTGTTGGTAGTTTCACCTTCACTTTAACACTTGGTTTCACTCCTGGTGTTTCAGTTGTAGGGATTTCCCCAACTTCGATAATTTCAGCATCTTTTGGTAATTTAACATGACCTTTCACATCTTCTTTAGTGATTGGTGTTCCTACTTCAACCACGATTGGTGTTGCTGTAACAGTTTCTTTTGGTGTTTGTGGCTCTTCTTTACATTCTACCACATTTACAACTGCTGGAACTTCAACTAATAGATTACCATCTTTATCCTTAACAACTACAATTACATTCTTCTTACCTGGTGTTTTTGTATCAGGTTGTTCTTTGAATGTAAATGTTGCCCCTTCTGGGAAGTCTTTAGGATTAATATTATCTTTTGCTTCTGGAGCTTTATCTGGATTCACTGTAACTTCTTGCTCTTTACCTTGAACTACAATAACTTTCGCAGGTACTTCTACGATTGAATCTCCATCTTCATCTTTAACAACTACTGTTACATCTTTAATTCCTGGTGTTTTAGTGTCAACATCTTCTTTGTACCCAACTTTTGCTTTTGCTTCTTTAGGGAAAACAGATGGATCTACAGATTTATTCACATCTGGTTGAGTATTCTCAGGATTTGCTGCTACGTATTGAGTCTTAGGTCCTACTACAGTAACTTTCGCTGGGATTTCTGCAATTGGTTCACCATTTAGTTTTGCTACAACAACAACATCTTTATCTCCTGGTGTTGTTGTATCCACTGGAGTTTTATACTCAAATGTTGTTCCGTCTGGGAAGTCAGTTGGGACAATATTTTCTGCAGGAATTACTTTCTTAGGATCTGTATCTACTGGTACATATTGTCTATATGCATCAACTACACGTACTGTTGTTGGTACTGTTACAAGTTTATTACCATCTTTATCCTTAACGATCACGTTTACTGGGTAATCTCCAGCTTCCGAAATATTAACCGGATCTTTTCCATCTACTTTTTCGTATTCGAATGTAGCACCTTCTGGATAATCACCTTTGTTAATGCTATTTTCTGCAAGTGGTTGACCTTGATCAACAGGAATAATTTGTGGATTTCCTTGTACCACTTTAACTTTCGCAGGTACTTCTACGATTGTATCTCCATCTTTATCTTTAACAACTACAGTTACATCTTTTTCACCTGGTGTTTTAGAAATATCTTTTTCTTTATATTCAGGTTTTGCTTCTGCTTCTTTAGGGAATACTGATGGATCTACAGATTTATTTACATCTGGTTCATTTCCTACTGCTACATACTGAGTCTTAGGTTCTACTACAGTAACTTTTGCTGGAATTTCTGCAATTGTTTCACCATTTTTCAGTTTGGCAACAACTACAACATCTTTATCTCCTGGTTTTGATGTGTCAACTGGAGTTTTATATTCAAATGTTGTTCCTTCTGGGAAGTCAGTTGGGACAATATTTTCTGCAGGCACCACTTTAGTTGGATCAGTATTTACTGGTACATATTGTCTGTAAGCATCTACGACACGCACTGTTGTTGGTACTTTAACTAATACATTACCATCTTTGTCCTTAACTACAACTGTTACTGGATTATCCCCAGCTTCCGAAATATTAACCGGATCTTTTCCATCTACTTTTTCGTATTCGAATGTAGCACCTTCTGGATAATCACCTTTGTTAATGCTGTTTTCTGCAAGTGGTTGTCCTTGATCTACAGGGATAATTTGTGGATTTCCTTGTACCACTTTAACTTTCGCAGGTACTTCTACGATTGTATCACCATCAGCATCTTTAACAACTACAGTTACATCTTTTCCATCTTTTTGTTCATCTGTATCTGGTGTTGTTGTATCTACTTTCTCTTTATATTCAAAAGTAGCATTATCAGGGAAACCATACTTATCTTTATCTACAAGGCTATCCGCTGGTGTTGGTTGAGTATTATCAGGATTTGCTACTACATATTGAGTCTTAGGACCTACTACAGTAACTTTCGCTGGAATTTCTGCAATTGGTTCACCGTTAAGTTTTGCTACAACAACAACATCTTTATCTCCTGGTGTTTTTGTATCCACTGGATTATTATCTTTATCTTTGTACTCAAATGTAGTTCCTTCTGGGAAGTCTTCTGGATTAATATTTTCTGCAGGTACAACTTTAGTTGGATCAGTATTTACTGGTACATATTGTTTGTAAGAGTCAACTACACGTACTGTTGCTGGTACTTTTACTAATTCGTTACCATTTTTATCCGTTACGATAACCTTAACTTCTTTATCTCCAGTTGATGATGTATCAGGTTCTTTTTCATAAGTGAATTTCGCACCTTCTGGATAATCAGATGGGTCAATGCTATCTTCTGCTTTTGGAGCAGTTTTTGGATCTACTGGTACGATTTGTGGAGTACCTTCTACTACTGTTACTGGTACTTTAATTACAGTAGTTTTCTCTTCACCATTAACAGTATATTTTACAGTTACTGGTACTTCTCCATCTTCTGTTAATTCAGGGATTTCTCCAACAGTCATATTATCTTTATCAAACGTTACTCCCGCTGGAAGTTTGTTTGTATAAGATTCACCAAGTGCAGCTTTTGCTTTCTCAAGAATTTTAGCTTTTGCTTCTTCTTTATCACTATTCTTAGCAACAAGAATTTCATCAGCTTTTGGTCTTGGTAACACAGTTACTGGTACTTCAACGTTCTCTGTAATTGTAGTTCCATCTACATTGTAAGTAACTGTTGTAGGTACTTTAAGATCTGTTTGTCCAACTTTACCATTAGTATCAAAGATATCCGTTGCTTGTGGTTCGTTAGCTTGACCAGCTTTTTTATCGATTTCAGCTGGAGTTACATTTTCTTTAACTGTTGCTGGAGCAATTTCATCGCCTTCAAATACCACCACTGGTTTAGTTGTTGATTTAACAACGTTTACTTCTACATCAACAGTAGTTTCATATGTTTTACCGTCTGCTGTATAAGTTACAGGAACTTTAACAATTCCACGTCCGTCTTCAGCAATTTTAGTAATTTCTACTTTATCTTTAGAGCTAATTTGAACGTTTGAAAGACTTCCAGTAGTATCTCCAAGTGCTGCTGTTGCTTTCATTTTTTCTAATAATTGAATGAAGTTAGCTGATGCAATCTCTTCTTTAGCTTTTGCGATTGCTACTTCTTTCAATTGACCATTAGTTGTATTAATTGGAACTGTAACAACTGTACTTCCTTTTAAGCTGTTGATAAAGATAACTTTTCCATATACATAGTCAGGGTTGTCAGAATCCGCTAGACCATTACGGTTAAATTGGTTTGAATAAGCAGGATCTGTTCCTAATGCAGTGTATGAATATAATCTATTTCCTAAAGCATCAGTATCTCCAAATCCACTCTTCACAGTTACCTTGAAATCAGCTGGTCCAATGAAATTATCTGCAGTTGTAAATGGAATCTCAGTTTTACGTGATCCAGCTTCTGCTGCTGGCATACGGTTCCCCGCTGGTACTTTATAAGTGATTGTTCCACCTTGCGTATTATCAGCCGGATCATTTGGTGTCCAGACAATATCATTTGCAAAAGTATGGCCTAAATATGCACTTCCACCATTTGCATTATAGATTTTATCTTCTAATGTTACACCTTTTGGAACTTTTACTGTTACTTCTACTTTTTGAGCAGTGTAATAATCAATATTCATTCCACCAGTATTTTTAATATCGATATCAAATACACCTTTTTGACCTTTTTCATAAATAGTGTCTTTTGTATATCCATATTCACCTTTTTTATTTTCAGAACGAACATTTGTTACTACTTCTGCAGCAGGTGCTGTTGCAATACCAATTCCACCAATAATATAACCATCTTTTAATTTGATATTATTATTATTGATTAATGAATTTGTTCCTTGTTCTCCTGCTTCAATTAACACTTTAACTTTTGTAGTACCTTCAGGAATATCATATAATCTATCTAAGTGAGTCCAACCAGTTCCAGAATATGGTCCTTGTTCTGTTGTTAATGCTCCATCTTTACCATCAACTGGTTTGATTTCAGCACCAGTGAAAGCATCCACAATTTTTAATTTAACGCGTTCCCCAGCATCTGTTGCTGTAGAACCACCATATGCTCCACTGTGAATTAAACTTACAGTTAAACGAGAATTTGCATTTACATCATACTCTTTAGAAAGAGTTGTTCCTTGACTACCTAATTCTAAGTAATAATCGCGGTTTTTCACTTCTCCAAATGTATTATTTTGCATTCCTAGAACTCTTTTACTAGAATCCTCTGAAGCTCTTCCAGTGATTGTTGGCATTGCTAGTGGTACTAAACCACTACCATTAACGTAACTTACTTCACCTGAAGTTTGATATTTTATTAATTCACCATCATTTGTGTAAACTTTAGATTTCCATACTTCACGGTCACTTGTATTACCATCTTTATCTGTAACATTTGTCACATCAAGTGGTTTAACAGCGTTAACTTTTTCACCATTTTCAATTTTCCACCCATTTAGCATACCAGCTTCTGCATCAGCTTTTGTAATAGCTTTTTCTTGCCAGTTGTATGTTGCACTTCCGATTGGGTCTTTTGCATCCGGTAGATTTTTGATTTTATTTGTTAAATCGCGTCCACTTTCATATTGTTTAGCTACAGTAAATGATTTTTTATCTGCATCTGAGAAAGTTACTTTATCTCCAAAACCTTCTTTTAAGCTTTCGAATACACCGTTAGAAGGGTTGTTTCCGTATCCAGCATGGTTTTCACTTACTGGAGCTCCTAAATCAGCTTTTCCATCTAAGTATAATTTTAATAAATCACGTTCAGATTTAACAGCTTCCGCTTGTTTGCTCATTTCTTTAGCTGATGTTGCATCTGCAGCTTTTGCTGCTGTTGCAATCCCTTCAGCTTTTTCGATCACTTTTTTATATGTGTCAATTTTAGCTAAATCTTGTTTGTTAGCAGCTTTTCCTTCTTCAGCTGCAAGTTCAGCTTTAATTTTAGCAATATTAGCTTCCAATTCTGGTAAAGCCGCATCTCTTGCACCTTTATATTTAGTTGCTTCTTCTGCTGAATTAGCTGCAGTTGTATCTACTGCTCTAAACCCACTTTCACCTTGTCCAGGAATGGCTTGTCCATTACGTGAATCTTGGTTTTTGTTTTCTTTCTTATCTGCAGTTGCTTTTGGCATACTTTCTAATACGAAAGCTCTGTTTTTCAAAGAACTTGTTGAATAATCAACTTCTGTTTGTGTAGCTTTGTCGTTTGACAAAAGGGATTGAGCCTTAGCAAGTTCTGCTTTTGCTGCTTCAATAGCTGAGGCAGTCTTTTCAGTTAGACCAGCTTTCTCAAGAGCTGCTTCCATACGTGCAATAGCTGCTTCCAATTTGCTTGTGTCAGCCTTTGAAGCTGGTGCTAGAGCTTCTTCGGCTTTTGGTGTTTCAGTCGGTGCTGTTGGTTGCGTTGCTGCAGGCGCTGGTGTTGATGGTTGCTCAGCTGTTGGTGTAGCAGTTTCAGTCGAAGCTAGAGGCATGGTTGAATCTGCTTGATTACTTGCATCTGGGACTGTTTGTGAATCAGATGCCGTCTTTGGTGTAACTTGAGCATCCGCCTGAACAGTTGCTGCTCCACCGAACATCATGTAAGCTGCTACAGCTACTGATGCTGCACCAAAGCTATACTTACGGATTGAAAAGCGCTGCACTTTTTGTCCGTGATTTTTTTCCATTCTTGAATACATGGTTTCTCCTTTTTTATTTATATGTTATTAAACTGGAATAATGTTAAAACGTTTAATATTCACTTCCTTTCCTGCTTAAGAACGAAGTCTTAAACTAGTCTCAACACAATATTCGCTAGTCCGATTTTATCATATTTCCCAGAATATTGTCAATCAAAAAGAGCTTTATGTTCGTATTTTTATATATTATTTTTGTACCCAAAATTCAAAAAAAGAAGGAATCCTCCTTCTTTTTATCATAATAACTTTTTATTTTATTTTTAAGGTTTAATACGATGTAACATACGTGGGAATGGAATAGCTTCACGGATGTGTTTTGTTCCTGCTGCGAAGGTTACCATACGCTCGATACCGATACCAAATCCACCGTGTGGAACTGTACCGTATTTACGAAGGTCAAGGTAGAATTCATATTCTGTACGATCCATGCCAAGTTCATCCATTTTTGCGACAAGGGCAGCGTAGTCTTCCTCACGCATTGACCCACCGATAATTTCTCCATAGCCTTCTGGAGCAAGCAAGTCTGCACAAAGCACGCGCTCTGGATTTCCAGGAACTGGTTTCATGTAGAAGGCCTTGATGGCTGCTGGATAGTTCATGACAAATGTTGGCACACCAAAGTGGTTTGAAATCCAAGTTTCATGTGGTGAACCAAAGTCATCACCATGCTCAAGATGTTCGTAGTCAGCATCTTCATCATTCTCATGCTCTTGCAAGAGGTCAATGGCTTGATCGTAAGTGATACGTTTGAATGGCTCTGAAATGTAGCGTTTCAAGAGTTCTGTATCACGTTCCAAAGTTTCCAAGGCTTGAGGCGCACGGTCAAGAACACCTTGAAGAAGAGCTTTCACATAAGCTTCTTGCAAGTCAAGTGACTCATCATGTGTCAAGTATGAGTACTCTGCGTCCATCATCCAAAACTCAGTCAAGTGACGGCGTGTTTTTGATTTTTCAGCACGGAATACGGGACCAAAGTCAAAGACACGACCAAGGGCCATAGCGCCTGCTTCTAGGTAAAGCTGACCTGATTGGCTCAAGTAGGCTGGAGTTCCGAAGTAATCCGTTTCAAAGAGTTCAGTTGAATCTTCTGCCGCGTTTCCTGAAAGGATTGGGCTATCAAATTTCATGAAGCCGTTCTTGTCGAAGAACTCATAAGTTGCGTAGATGATAGCGTTACGAATTTGCATCACCGCTACTTGCTTACGAGAACGGAGCCACAAGTGACGGTTGTCCATCAAGAAGTCTGTTCCGTGTTCTTTTGGTGTGATTGGGTAGTCTTGAGATTCACCAATCACTTCGATATCTGTAATGTCCAATTCATAGCCAAACTTAGAACGTTCGTCTTCTTTGACAATACCTGTCACATAAACAGAAGTTTCTTGGCTCAAGCGTTTGATAACATCAAACTTCTCAAGTCCTACTTCTTCACCAAATTTTTCTACAAAGTTTGGTTTAAAGGCTACACCTTGGAAGAAGGCTGTTCCATCACGCAATTGCAAGAAGGCAATTTTCCCTTTTCCTGATTTGTTGGCAACCCAAGCACCAATCGTCACTTCTTGACCAACATAGTCTTTTACATCAATAATCGTTACACGTTTTGTCATTATTTTTCCTTTTCTTTTTCTTTTTCTTTTATTTTTCCATAAATGCTTTCAAGCGTTTAACTGCTTCTTTAAGCGTGTCTAAGTCTGTCGCATAGCTAAGGCGCACATTTTCTGGCGCTCCAAAGCCAGCTCCTGTTATGAGTGCCAGACCAACTTCTTCAAGAATAGCCGTTGTAAATGCTGTTACATCGCTATAGCCTTTCATCTCCATTGCCTTTTTAACAT
Organism: Streptococcus mitis; assembly: GCF_047460035.1. GTDB lineage: Bacteria > Bacillota > Bacilli > Lactobacillales > Streptococcaceae > Streptococcus > Streptococcus mitis_DW. The sequence goes on from NZ_JASHHB010000009.1 coordinate 104,487, forward strand.
TTGGGAAGAGATAGAAAGCTCCTTGTGGTTTGACAACTTCAAAACCAGGGACTTCACACAAGAGTGGATAGATGGTATTGAGACGTTCTTCAAATGCTTGACGCATAACTTCCACAGAATCTTGCGGTCCAGTTAGGGCTTCGATAGTTGCATATTGTGAAACAGCAGTTAGGTTAGAAGTTGTTTGACCTGTCAATTTGCTCATAGCAGCAATGATTTCTGGATCACCCACTGCATAACCTACCCGCCAACCTGTCATGGCATAGGCCTTAGATACACCGTTGATAACAATGGTTTGCTTGCGAATTGCTTCTGATAGACTTGAGATTGGAACAAATTCATTTCCATTATAAACAAGGCGACCGTATATATCATCTGCTAAAATCAGAATGTCATGCTCAACTGCCCAATTTCCGATAGCTAGTAATTCTTCACGAGTATAGATCATACCAGTCGGATTAGATGGTGAATTGAGAACCAAAACCTTTGTCTTATCTGTCCTAACTAGTTCTAGTTGATCCACCGTGACTTTAAAATCATTGTCTTCTTTAGCTTGAACAAAGACTGGAATCCCTTCTGCCATCTTGACCTGATCTCCATAACTAACCCAGTATGGAGTTGGAATAATAACCTCATCTAAAGGATTGATTACAGCCATAAAGAAAGTATAGAGGGAGAACTTGGCACCTGTAGCAAAGGTAACCTCGTTACTTGCGACAGAATAGCCATAGTAGCGCTCGAAGTAGGTATTCACCGCAGCTTTTAATTCTGGTAGACCTGAAGCTACTGTATAGAAGGAAGCCTGTCCTTCTCGAATAGCTTTAACTGCTGCATCCTGAATATTTTCAGGAGTGTGAAAATCTGGTTGTCCCAAGGTCAAGAAAAGGACATCCTTACCTTGAGCTTTTAATTTTTTTGCTCTCGCATCACTAGCTAAAGTGACACTTTCTTCCATTTCTAAAACACGGTTGGATAGTTTCATAGGCCCTCCTTATTGACCAATGCTCCTGTTTCAAAATCTACTAGATAAAAATCAGAGCCTGACTTGACTTCCCAGATTGGCTTATCTTGATAACGGCCAAAGGTAATCTTGTCAATCTCGCCAGCTCCTTTTTCCTTCGAAACAGCTTCTGCTTTTTCTTGTGAAACACCTTGATTTAGCTGATAAACGTAAATCTTATGGTCATCTTTTCCAATCAGGACAGCAAGTGCTTCTTGTTTTTTATTATGACCAAGAACGCTGTAATAGGATTCCAAGCCATTGTAAAAATCAACCTGATCAGCTTGCTCTAATCCTGCATACTGCTGAGCTAATTTTTCTCCTTCACTTTTAGCTGTTTGATAGGGTTTCATGCCGAGAGAAACCAGATACAGAAAGGAAGCACTGATAACCACAAACAAAATCGTCATCCCTAGACCATACTGCCACAGTAGATTATTTTTTGCTTTATTTTGTCTTTTTTTCACTCGTCTATTTTACCATCTATTGGGCTTTATTACAAGTGAATGCAAGAACAATCGCACTTTATTTCTTCCTTCAAAGCAAACCGATTTTTCTTAGTTAAAACCGAGCAAGAAAAGTAAAGACAGCTCCAAAATCAACCTATTAAAAAACTTGAGCTTTGGTACTCAAGTTTTTAGAATTTCTTTTAATTTATGGAATTATTTTATCATATATTCTTTTAGTCATTTTTCCTAAAAATACAGGCAGTAGAAGGCTAATCATGACTAAAAAGAATCCTAAATAAAGAAATGCTACTACAAAGCCTAAATGGTCAATCAACCACCCTGTCAGCGGGAAGAACACAATCATACTTAGGCTAAACATCATAGAGTAGACACTCAGCATGGTTGCCCTTACTTCACTTGGAAGGCGCTCTTGCAAATCATTGTCAAAAATCGGCTGAAAAAGAGCATATAGAGCATTACTAATCAAATAAATCAAAATATAGATTAGAGGTGTTCCAAAGTAGGACAGCATATAGGTGACTCCAGTCAGCAGGACGAGAAGAGGGAAAATCTTCAAGGCAGCATATTTCTTTCCAATCTTACTCGCTAGATAGACTGCAAGGATATTCAGGAGACTACCAAGTAGCATAACTGCTGAAATTTGCCAGCTACTTAAATCCGGTAACTGATTTTGATAGTAAAAATAAAACATGCACATAAGTGTTCCGACAATCTGAGATAAAATCATCCAGTTGAAAAGCATGGGATTTCGCTCCAACTCATCCCTAACAGTCCAAATAATCTGTTTCATCGTCACACTATCAGCTTTTTCTAGCTTGACACTAGGTTCTTTCAGCATCCAAATCAAGACAAGAACTATGATAGAAGTGGCAATCATGATATAGTAGGTCAGGTGCAATTGACCATGGACAAAAAATCCCGCCAACACTGTCCCCAAAGACCGAGTTCCTTCTGCTACTCCTGACATGAAACTTGAAATGGATAGATAGCGTTCTTTTAGTCCAGCCTCTACAGCCGAGTCATAGACCATTGCTGCGCTTGTTCCTGAATCAAAATTATAAGACAAGGCATTTATCGCCATAGCTAGTGCATAAATCCAAAAATTTCCCTGCCCAGCCAACATGAGAATAGAAGACACAATCCCTGCTATACGACTTAAATAAAGGTTGGTCTTATAGGAATAGCGGTCAGCTAACATACCAGATGGAATTTCACAGAGAAGACTGGTCGTATGAAAAATACTCTCCAGAAATCCAATCTGCCAAAGAGACATTCCGTTTTGACTGAGAAAGAGAATCCAAAAACTGGTAATCCCTAGAAATGCAAAAAACTCAACTCCGGCCATCAGGCCAATATTTTTCCGATAATTTCTTATTAACATCTTTTCTCCTTAACAAGTGTATTATTATTTCTTTTGTCCGTCACTTGTTAATCTTTGCCTTACATGATCTCCACCCCTTTTAGAAGCATTCTTCAATGCCATTATTGTTCCTTTAATGATTTATGAAATGATACCGGAAAATAGCTGTTCTGTGGTTTCTATTGCGAGTTTTCTTGTTTATTTTAGCACTTATGTCATTATATTACAAGAGAATATTGGAATACTCCTATAAAATCAAAGAAAACTAAAATCCAAAAAACAGTTCTTACTTTTCCAGTGGCAACTAACTAGAGTTTCAGCAATTTTATAATTTTCAAATAAACTCTGAGCAAATCTCTTGCAAGTCCTTTTGTTTTGTTGTAATATATTTTATAACAACAAGAGGGTTCTCGAAATTTTAAGCAAAAGGAGACACATTATGTCTAAAAAAGTATTATTTATCGTCGGATCACTACGTCAAGGTTCTTTCAACCACCAAATGGCCCTCGAAGCTGAGAAAGCACTTGCTGGTAAAGCAGAAGTTAGCTATCTTGATTATTCAGCCCTTCCTCTTTTCAGCCAAGATTTGGAAGTTCCAACTCATCCAGCTGTAGCTGCTGCTCGTGAAGAGGTTCTCGCTGCGGATGCTATCTGGATTTTCTCTCCAGTCTACAATTTCTCTATCCCTGGAACAGTGAAAAACTTGCTTGATTGGCTATCTCGTGCCCTTGACTTATCTGATACACGTGGCGCTTCTGCTCTTCAAGACAAGTTTGTCACAGTATCATCTGTAGCCAATGCAGGTCACGATCAACTTTTCTCTATCTACAAGGACCTCTTGCCATTTATCCGTACACAAGTCGTTGGTGATTTCACTGCTGCACGTGTCAACGACTCTGCCTGGGCAGACGGAAAATTGGTTCTCGAAGAAACAGTCCTAAACTCAATTGAAAAACAAGCTCAAGACTTGCTCGCAGCAGTTCAGTAAAAAATAGAGAATTTTAAGAAGTCTAAATCAATTATCGCCACCTAATAGGGTGGCATTTTTAGACTCAATCAAAATTGGCTCTATAATATTTGTAGTGGGTAAATCCCCTATAGATATTATGGAGCCTATTTTTGTGTAGAAAAAAAGTCCCATAAGATCTATAATGAAAAGCGACGAAACAACTCATTAGAAAGAATCAT
>NZ_JASHHB010000010.1:0-82988 GCF_047460035.1 Streptococcus mitis
TCGAGAAAAATCACCAAATTCCTCGTATTATCAACCAAAAAATTGCGCAAAAATTGATTGAAAAAACTTCTATGACCGATATCGCTCATCAACTGGCTATTTCAACTTCAACTGTCATTCGCAAGCTTAATGACTTCCGTTTTAAGCATGATTTTTCTCATCTTCCAGAGATTATGTCTTGGGACGAGTATGCCTTTACCAAGGGAAAGATGAGTTTCATTGCACAAGATTTTGATAATCTCAACATTATCACCGTTCTTGAAGGTAGAACACAAGCTATCATCCGAAATCACTTTCTGCGCTACGATAGAGTCGTTCGTTGTCAGGTGAAAATCATTACTATGGATATGTTTAGTCCTTATTATGCCTTGGCTAAACAGCTTTTTCCATGTGCTAAAATCGTTCTAGATCGATTTCACATTGTACAACACTTAAGCCGTGCTATGAGTCGTGTTCGTGTCCAAATCATGAATCAATTTGAGCGAAAATCTCATGAATACAAGGCTATCAAACGCTACTGGAAGCTCATCCAGCAGGATAGTCGTAAACTGAGTGATAAACGTTTTTATCGCCCTACTTTTCGTATGCACTTAACGAATAAAGAGATTCTAGACAAGCTTTTGAGCTATTCAGAAGAGTTGAAACACCACTACCATCTCTATCAACTCTTACTTTTTCACTTTCAGAACAAGGAGCCAGACAAATTCTTCGGACTTATTGAGGACAATCTTAGGCAGGTTCATCCTCTTTTTCAGACTGTCTTTAAAACCTTCCTAAAGGACAAAGAAAAGATTGTCAACGCCCTTCAACTACCCTACTCCAACGCCAAATTAGAAGCGACTAATAATCTCATCAAACTTATCAAGCGAAATGCCTTTGGTTTTCGGAACTTTGAAAACTTCAAAAAACGGATTTTTATCGCTCTCAATATCAAAAAAGAAAGGACAAAATTTGTCCTTTCTCGATCTTAGCTTTTCTTCAACCCACTACAGTTGACAAAGAGCCAATACTCAAAAACGCCTGCTTACGAAGTTGTTCTTAAGAAAAAAACAATTTCGTAAACAAGCGTCTACTATCCCAACTTATGATGAGTGTTCCCGCTAGGACCGAGATCCTAGCGGTAGACCAGAGCTAGACTAAGAGCACAAGACTCCATCATCATAACACTCAACAAAATTGATGATTTTATACTAATTCGATGATCGCCATTGGCGCTGCATCACCACGACGTGGTTCAGTTTTAAGGATACGAGTGTATCCACCGTTACGTTCAGCATAACGAGGTGCGATTTCTGAGAACAATTTTTGAAGTGCTGTAGTAGAAGTGTACTTATCAGTTGCTTCATCATAGTTTTCAGATGCGATTTCATTACGTACGAAAGCAGCAGCTTGACGACGTGCATGCAAATCACCACGTTTACCTAGAGTAATCATTTTTTCAACAGTTTTACGGATTTCTTTAGCACGAGCTTCAGTTGTCACGATTGATTCGTTGATCAAAAGGTCAGTTGTCAAATCGCGAAGCATTGCTTTACGTTGTGAGCTAGTGCGTCCTAGTTTACGGTAAGCCATGTATTCCTCCTTTATTTATCTTTTAATCCAAGACCCAAATCAATGAGTTTGAGTTTCACTTCTTCCAAACTCTTGCGTCCAAGATTTCGTACTTTCATCATCTCTGCTTCAGATTTTTCTGTCAAATCATGCACAGTATTGATACCGGCACGTTTCAAACAGTTGTATGAACGCACAGACAAGTCCAGTTCCTCAATCGTACGATCCAAAATACGGTCGTCAGATTCAGTATCAGCTTCTTTCATCACTTCAGTTGACTTAGCAATCTCAGTAAGATTTGTAAACAAATCAAGATGTTCTGTCAAAATACGTGCTGAAAGCCCTAAAGCATCTTCTGGAATAATTGTTCCATTTGTCAAGATTTCAAGGGTTAATTTGTCAAATCCATCATTGCTACCTACACGAGCAGGTTCCACTTGATAGTTGACTTTTGTAACTGGTGTATAAATAGAATCTACAGCAAGTGTTCCAACTGGTGCATTATCTTTTTTATTTTCATCAGCAGGTACATATCCACGACCACTGTTAACAGTCATAGTCGCTTTTAGAGAAGAACCTTCACCAATTGTAAAGAGATAATGATCTGGATTTACAATTTCAATATCGCTATCTGTCAAAATGTCACCAGCTGTTACTTCAGCAGGACCTTCAACATCCAGTTCGATGATTTTTTCGTCTTCAACGTACGATTTCACTGCAATTCCTTTAATGTTCAGAATGATTTGCATCACGTCTTCACGAACACCTGGAACTGTGTCAAATTCATGTAACACACCATCAATATTGATAGATGTCACAGCTGCTCCTGGTAGAGAAGCTAGAAGTACACGACGAAGAGAGTTACCAAGAGTTGTACCGTAGCCACGTTCAAGTGGTTCGATTACAAACTTGCCATAATCTTTATTTTCATCAATTTTTGTTATATTTGGTTTTTCAAACTCGATCATTTAGTTACTCCCTCTTAAACGAAAAGCAGTGTAATGCGATGATTATACACGGCGACGTTTTGGAGGACGAGCACCATTGTGTGGCACTGGAGTCACATCACGAATTGCTGTTACTTCAAGACCAGCGGCAGCAAGCGCACGAATAGCTGACTCACGACCAGAACCTGGACCTTTTACAGTAACTTCAACTGATTTAAGACCGTGTTCTTGTGCAGATTTAGCAGCAGCTTCAGAAGCCATTTGAGCAGCGAATGGTGTAGATTTACGAGAACCTTTGAAACCAAGAGCACCAGCTGATGACCAAGCAATTGCATTACCATGCACATCAGTAATCATAACAATAGTGTTATTAAATGTAGCGTGAATATGAGCAATACCAGATTCGATATTCTTTTTCACACGACGTTTACGTGTTGGTTTAGCCAAGACTTTTACCTCCTATATTATTTTTTCTTACCAGCGATCGCGACAGCTTTACCTTTACGAGTGCGAGCGTTGTTTTTAGTGTTTTGTCCACGGACAGGAAGTCCACGACGGTGACGGATACCACGGTATGAACCGATTTCCATCAAACGTTTGATGTTCAAGTTTACTTCACGACGAAGGTCACCTTCAACTTTGATTGCATCCACTTCACGACGGATAGCATCTTCTTGATCTGATGTAAGATCACGTACACGAACATCTTCTGAGATTCCAGCAGCAGCCAAAATTTTCTTAGATGTTGCAAGTCCGATACCATAAACATAAGTCAATGAGATTACTACGCGTTTGTCATTTGGAATGTCAACTCCAGCAATACGAGCCATGTTTTCTCCTTTCTATCTTATCCTTGACGTTGTTTGTGTTTTGGATTTGCTGGGCAAATTACCATAACACGACCATTACGACGAATAACTTTACAGTATTCGCAAATTGGTTTGACCGATGGTCTTACTTTCATTTCTTATCCCTCCAAGTTTTTCGATTATTTAAAGCGGTAAGTGATACGTCCACGTGTCAAGTCATATGGACTCATTTCGACAGTAACACGATCTCCCGCTAAAATACGAATATAGTTTTTACGAATTTTACCAGAAACTGTTGCTAAAATCTGATGTCCATTTTCAAGTTCAACCGTAAACATTGCATTCGGCATTGTATCAACTACTTTGCCTTCAACTTCAATCACATCGTCTTTTGCCACGCAAAAGCACCTCCATAAATTTCGATTCGATGCCTCTAGACACAGAGACAACAATTATAAGTCAGACTATTTCAGTATAACATTTGTAGCGGATTTTTGCAAGTGTGAAAAACGCTTTATTTCAAATTTGTCAATACTTTTTCGATATCTGAGAAGACATCATTGATATCTTGGTTACCTTCGATGTCATGAACCAAACCTTTGGCACGGTAGTGAGCAATGATTGGTTCCCCTTGAGCAATATTCACATCCAAACGACGTTTTACTGTCTCAGGCTTATCATCTTCACGTTGGTAGTAATCTTCTTCTTTATAGTCAACTGGTGGGTTAAAGACCTTGTGGAAAGTTTCTCCAGTTACGCGGTGGATGATACGGCCACTCAAACGTTCCAAGAGGCTGTCAGGGTTCACTTCAATATTGATAACACCTTCTAGTTCAATGCCAAGTTCAGCCAATGTTTTGTCCAAGGCATGAGCTTGTTCGATCGTACGTGGGTAACCATCCAACAAGAATCCTGTTTCTTTAATATCATCTTGTGAAAGACGTTCTTTTACGATCCCATTTGTAACTTCGTCAGGAACCAATTCACCCTTGTCAATGTATGACTTAGCAAGAACACCCATTTCAGTTTGATTTGCCATAGCAGCACGGAACATATCACCTGTTGAGATATGTGCAACATGGAATTGTTCTACGATTTTTGCTGCTTGAGTTCCCTTACCTGCACCAGGTAAGCCCATAATCAAAAGATTCATGATTTGATCTCCTTATTTTATTTTTAAATAGAAGCAAAAAGTATTTTTACCCCTATTTAAAAACAAAATAGAAGAGGGGAGACCAAACTCTCACTAATGTTAGAGTTAAACCTCCACTCCCTCAGCATTTACTGACTCAGTAAATACTTTTATTCTGTTCTGTCCATGAAACCAACATACTTACGTTTCAATAGGTAGCCTTCCAATTGTTTGATTCCTTCAATACCTGTAGAGATAATGATCAAAAGACTGGTTCCTCCAAAAGCAACTGCTTCTGAAAGTCCGAAAACATCTTTTGCTACAATCGGTAAAATGGAAATCACACCAAGGAAGAGGGAACCAACCGTTGCAAGACGACGAAGAAGCTTAGACATATATTCTTCTGTACCTTTACCAGGACGAACTCCATGGATATAGGCACCGCTCTTTTGTAGGTTCTCTGCCGCTTTTTCAGGATTAATCTGCACAAACGTATAGAAGAATGTAAAGAGAATAATCAACAAAGCATACATAGCAATACCAGTTGGTGAAGTTGTTGCCAGCATTTCTTGTGCTGTTCTTACCCAAGCCCAATCATGACCTGTAGCGCTCAAAAACTGAAGAATAGCCGCAGGCGCTGCAGTAATCGAACTTGCAAAGATAACAGGGATAACTCCAGCAGGGTTTACCTTCAAAGGAAGGTAAGAGCTAGATGGAGCACCTTGTGCAACCTTAGTATATTGGATTGGAATTTTGTATTCTGCTTGTTGAACATAAGTTGTAAAATAAATGATCAACAATACAGTAATAATCAAAATGATTACGAAAATGATAGATGAGTTGATACGGCTACTTGGGACGTTCACAAAGTAGTCTACATAGATGCCCTGAATCATCTCTGGAATTGAGGCAACAATCCCGGCAAAGATAATCATAGAAACACCATTTCCGTATCCCTTATCTGTAATTTGCTCTCCCAACCAAGTCACAATCATACTACCAGCTGTTAAGATGATACCAATCATGATAAAGACTTGTGGTGTAAGAGCTGTTTTCAACAATTGAGCTCCAGCCAAAGTATTAAAACCAGCTGTAATCCCGATAGATTGCACAAAGGCTAGAACTAGAGCAATATAACGAGTAGCTTGATTTAATTTTCTTCGACCTACTTCCCCTTGTTTACCCCACTCTACAAACTTGGGTAAAATATCCATTTGCAAGAGTTGGACAACGATAGAGGCCGTAATGTAGGGACTAACACCAAGAGCAAAAACTGAGAAGTTTTTCATGGCATTCCCTGAGACCAAGCTCAACATGTTTAAGAAGGATAATCCACTTAAAGCATTCAAGCTATTGGCATTCACACCAGGAACTGTAATGCTAGTTCCGATACGAAAGACCAAAACGATAAAAATTGTAAATAAAATTTTTGATCGAACTTGCTTGACTTTAAGAGCTTCTCTTAATAATTTAAAAAACATAGGTCACCTCTCTTAGATGACTTCTACTGAACCACCTTTAGCAGTGATAGCTTCTTCAGCTGATTTAGAGAATTTAGCTGCTTTCACAGTCAATTTCTTAGTCAACTCACCGTTACCAAGAATTTTAATACCTGATTTTTCAGCTTTAACAATTCCTGCTTCGATAAGAACAACTGGAGTAACTTCAGCACCATCTTCAAAGACGTTCAATTGGTCAAGGTTCACAATTGCGTATTCTTTAGCGTTGATGTTAGTGAATCCACGTTTTGGAAGACGACGGAACAATGGAGTTTGTCCACCTTCAAAACCAAGGCGAACTCCGCCACCGCTACGAGCTTTTTGACCTTTTTGACCACGACCAGATGTTTTACCGTTACCTGATGAAGTACCACGACCAACGCGGTTACGTACTTTACGAGAACCTTCTGCAGGTTTCAATTCATGAAGTTTCATTTTTATTTTCTCCTCTTTTGTAAAATGCTAGCGCCGATAAGGGAGAAAAGGTTGTCTCCCCCATCAACTCGCCTATACGACGTCATCATAGATGACTATATCTAGTTTTAGGGGATGGTATAGTGCACATCCCCTAAAAATTCATTAGTTTACTTCTTCAACTGTTACCAAGTGAGATACTGCTGTGATCATACCACGGATAGCAGCGTTGTCTTCTTTAATAACAGAGCTGTTCAATTTGCCAAGTCCAAGTGCTACAACAGTTTTACGTTGTGATGGAATGCGTCCGATTGGAGACTTAGTCAAAGTAATTTTAATTTGAGCCATTTTATCCCCTTTCTTATGCCAAATCAGAAACTGAAATACCACGAAGGGCAGCAACTTCTTCAGCGCGTTTCAATTGTTTCAAACCTTCAACAGTTGCACGAACAATGTTGATTGGAGTGTTAGAACCAAGTGATTTAGATGTAATATCTGCCACACCTGCCAATTCCACAACGGCACGAACTGCACCACCAGCGGCAACTCCAGAACCTTCTACAGCAGGTTTCAACAATACTTTAGCTCCACCGAATTCTGAAAGAACTTCGTGTGGGATTGTTGTTCCAACCATAGGAACTTCGATCAAGTTTTTCTTAGCATCATCTACTGCTTTACGGATTGCTTCTGGAACTTCTTGAGCTTTACCAGTACCAAATCCTACGCGACCGTTGTGGTCACCAACAACAACAAGAGCTGCGAAACGAAGACGACGTCCACCTTTAACAACTTTTGTAACACGGTTGACAGCAACTACGCGTTCTTCTAATTCAACTGCATTGTCTTTAAATGCCATTTTCTAGTGTCCTCCTATTAGAATTTCAATCCGTTTTCACGAGCTGCATCAGCCAAAGCTTTCACACGTCCGTGATATAGATATCCACCGCGGTCGAACACCACTTCTGAAATACCTTTAGCGTTTGCACGTTCTGCAACGAGTTTACCGACAGCAACGGCTTGTTCAGTTTTAGTTCCTTTTGAAACTTCTTTGTCAAGAGTTGAAGCACTTGCGAGCGTTACACCCGCTACGTCATCAATCACTTGAGCGTAGATGCCTGTATTAGAACGGAATACGTTCAAACGTGGGCGATCAGCAGTTCCAGAGAGTTTTCCGCGAACGCGACGGTGGCGTTTTTGGCGGAGTTTGTTTTTATCTGGTTTTGAAATCACAGTTTTCACCTCTTTAGTTTTAAATCGTGTGCTATGCACAAAGTTGGAAAATAGGTTGGTGGTTGAGACTCAACCACTCAACATTATTTACCTGTTTTACCTTCTTTACGGCGAACGAATTCACCAACGTAACGGATACCTTTACCTTTATATGGTTCTGGTGAACGAAGGCTACGTACGTAAGCAGCTGTTTGACCAACTACTTCTTTTGAAATCCCGCTAACAACGATTGTTGTTGGGTTTGGAAGTTCAAAAGTAATTCCTTCTGGAGCTTCAACTTCGTCTGGATGAGATTTACCAACAGCCAAAACAAGTTTAGATCCTTGAAGTTGTGCACGGTAACCAACCCCGCGCATTTCAAGTTCTTTCTTGAATCCTTCTGATACACCAATAACCATGTTGTTCAAAAGGGCACGAGTAGTTCCGTGGATAGTTTTCATTTCTTTTGAATCGTTTGGACGGTGAAGAGTTACTTCAGTACCTTCCACACGGATTTCAATATCTTTTGAGAACTCACGAGTAAGTTCTCCTTTAGGTCCTTTTACAGTTACAACGTTGTCATTGTTAGTGATTTCTACACCAGCAGGCAACACGATAACTTTATTACCAATACGTGACATGTTTATTTTCTCCTGTTAGATTGTCAGGCCTAAACGGCCAGTTTTCACGGGGTTAAATCGATTCCTCGATTTAAAGGAACATTTAGGTTTCAATTTCAAAGTGAATCTAGGCATCGTCTCACAGTCATAACTTTGGGTTAGGCAAGAGACGATAACGAAGAGTCACAAAGAAATTGGGGGGCTAAATATTACCAAACGTAAGCGATAACCTCACCACCAACATTCTTTTGGCGTGCTTCTTTATCAGTAAGCAAACCTTCAGAAGTTGAAAGGATAGCAATTCCAAGTCCGTTAAGAACTTTTGGAAGGTCTTCACGTTTTTTGTAGACACGAAGTCCTGGTTTAGAAACACGTTTCAAGTTAGTGATAACTTTTTCACCGTTTGGTCCGTATTTAAGGAATACACGGATGATGCCTTGTTTGTCATCTTCGATGATTTCAACGTTTTTTACAAAACCTTCGCGTTTAAGGATTTCAGCAATCCCTTTTTTGATGTTAGATGCAGGTACTTCAAGTACTTCGTGTTTAGCTTGGTTAGCGTTACGAATACGAGTTAGGAAGTCTGCGATTGGGTCAGTCATAACCATTTTGTTTTTCTCCTCTTACTAGTAGTTTGCAAGTTGCACTTGCTAGTTAATGATTGAGCTAGGCTCAGAATATGTTTTCTAGGTTTCAATTCCTAAGTGAGTCTAGGCATCTGCTTGCAGGCATAACTTGAGTTAGGCAAAAGCAGATAACGACGAATCACGACGAGATTGAAAGCTAGAATTACCAAGATGCTTTTGTTACACCAGGGATTTGTCCTTTGTAAGCTAATTCACGGAAGCAAACACGGCAAAGTTTAAATTTGCGGTAAACTGAATGTGGACGACCACATTTTTCACAACGAGTATAAGCTTGAGTAGAGAACTTCGCTGGACGTTTGTTCTTAGCAATCATTGATTTTTTAGCCATTAGATTTACCTCCTATATTATTTTGCAAAAGGCATTCCAAGGCCTGTAAGCAATGCACGTGACTCTTCGTCAGTGTTAGCAGTTGTTACGATAACGATGTCAAGACCACGAGTTTTGTCAACGTCATCAAAGTTGATTTCTGGGAAGATCAATTGTTCTTTCACACCAAGTGTGTAGTTTCCGCGTCCATCAAATGATTTTGTTGGAACACCGTGGAAGTCACGTACACGTGGAAGTGAAACTGAAACCAATTTATCCAAGAATTCGTACATACGTTCACCACGAAGGGTAACTTTTGCACCGATCGCAACACCTTCACGAAGACGGAAGCCGGCGATTGATTTTTTAGCTTTAGTGATAAGTGGTTTTTGACCTGAGATAAGTGCCAATTCTTCAGCAGCTTTTTCAAGGCTTTTAGCGTTTGATACAGCTTCACCAACACCCATGTTCAAAACGATCTTATCTACTTTAGGCACAGCCATCACTGATGAGTAGTTGAATTGTTCTGTCAAAGCAGGAACTACTTCATTAAGATATTTTTCTTTTAAACGATTTGCCATTATACTTCTCCTTTCCTTCGTGATTAATCAAGCACTTCGCCTGATTTTTTGTTGTAGCGAACTTTTTTACCGTCTACAAATTTGTAACCAACACGACCAGCTACACCATTTTTGTCCAATACTTGAACGTTTGATACGTGGATAGCTGCTTCTTTCTCGATGATACCACCTTGAGGAAGCTCGTTAGTTGGACGTTGGTGTTTCTTAACGATGTTAACACCTTCAACGATAACTTTGTTTACTTTTGGAAGGGCAGTAAGGACAACAGCTTCTGTTCCCTTATCTTTACCAGCGATTACGCGAACTTTGTCGCCTTTTTTTACAAACATTAGGTTTCTCCTTGATTTTTCTTACGCCCATAAGGGCACCCTGGAGGTAAATCCAGGGGACTAGTTTGTTTCTAAAAATTAAAGTACTTCTGGAGCAAGTGACACGATCTTCATGAAGCCACCTTCACGCAATTCACGTGCAACTGGGCCAAAGATACGTGTTCCGCGAGGAGTTTTGTCTTCACGGATGATAACTGCTGCGTTTTCGTCAAATTTGATGTATGAACCATCAGCACGACGAGCACCTGATTTAGTACGAACGATAACTGCTTTAACAACGTCACCTTTTTTAACCGCACCACCAGGAGTAGCTTGTTTTACAGATGCCACGATAACATCACCGATGTTTGCAAATTTACGTCCTGAACCACCAAGAACTTTGATAGTCAAGATTTCGCGAGCACCGCTGTTGTCTGCGACTTTCAAACGAGTTTCTGTTTGAATCATTTCAGTTTTCTCCTTTCAGGTTTGATTAGATGATGACCGCTTCTTCAACAACTTCTACAAGACGGAAACGTTTTGTAGCTGAAAGCGGACGAGTTTCCATGATACGTACGATATCGCCTTCTTTGGCAACATTGTTTTCATCATGAGCTTTGTATTTTTTAGAGTAGTTAATACGTTTACCATAGACTGGGTGGTTACGTTTTGTTTCAACTACAACTGTGATTGTCTTGTCCATTTTGTCAGATACAACACGTCCGACAAGAACTTTACGATTATTGCGTTCCATTGAAATTTCTCCTTCCCTAGTCTATTATTTCGCTTCAGATTGAACTGTTTTGATACGAGCGATTTGTTTTTTAACTTCTTTCAAGCGAGCTGTTTGTTCCAATTGACCAGTAGCAGCTTGGAAACGAAGTTCAAACAATTCTTTTTTCAATTCGTTTTCGCGCTTCGCGAGTTCTTCTTGAGAAAGACCACGAAGTTCTTTAACAAATTCTTTTACTTCATTAAGTTTCATGCCTTCTCCTTATTCTGCTTCACGTTTTACGAATTTACATTTAACTGGCAATTTGTGGCTAGCAAGACGAAGTGCTTCGCGTGCAATCTCTTCAGATACACCAGCGATTTCGAACATCACTTTACCACGTTTAACTGGTGCTACCCAACCTTCAGGTGCCCCTTTACCAGATCCCATACGCACACCGATAGCTTTAGCAGTGTATGATTTGTGTGGGAAGATTTTAATCCAAACTTTACCACCACGTTTCATGTAACGAGTCATGGCGATACGAGCAGCTTCGATTTGGCGGTTAGTGATCCAGTGGCTAGTTGTAGCTTGAAGACCGTATTCACCGAATGCTACTTCTTTTCCACCTTTTGCTTCACCGCGCATTTTTCCACGGAATTCACGACGGTGTTTAACACGTTTAGGTACTAACATTGGTTATTTACCTCCTTTAGTGTTTTTGCGAGCTGGAAGAACTTCACCACGGTAGATCCATACTTTAACACCAAGTTTACCGTATGTAGTATCTGCTTCTTCCCAAGCGTAATCGATATCTGCACGAAGTGTGTGAAGTGGAACAGTTCCTTCAGAGTATCCTTCAGCACGGGCGATATCTGCACCGTTCAAACGACCTGATACTTGAGTTTTGATTCCTTTAGCTCCAGCACGCATTGCACGTTGGATTGCTTGTTTTTGTGCACGACGGAAAGCAACACGTTGCTCCAATTGACGAGCAATTCCTTCACCTACAAGGTGAGCATCCAAATCAGGTTGTTTGATTTCGATGATGTTGATGTGTACTTGTTTTCCAGTCAATTTGTTAAGTTTTGCACGGAGTGCATCAACGTTAGCACCACCTTTACCGATAACCATACCTGGTTTAGCAGTGTGAAGTGAAACGTTAACTTTGTTTACTGCGCGTTCGATTTCGATAGTTGAAACTGCTGCGTCAGCAAGTTCTTTTTGAACGAATTTACGGATTGCAAGATCTTCATGAAGGTAATCCGCGTATTCTTTTTCAGCATACCATTTGGCATCCCAATCACGGATGATGCCGACACGCATACCAATTGGATGTACTTTTTGACCCACGATTTTACCTCCTTATTTTTCTGCAACAGCTACAGTGATGTGAGCTGTACGTTTGTTGATTGGTGAAGCTGAACCTTTCGCACGTGGACGGAAACGTTTCATAGTTGGTCCTTCGTTTGCGAATGCTTCAGATACTACCAAGTTAGCTTTATCCAAACCAAAGTTGTTTTCAGCGTTAGCTACAGCTGAGTTCAAAACTTTCAAGATGATTTCAGCAGCTTTGTTTGGAGTGAATGTCAAGATTGCGATTGCATCGGCTACGCTTTTACCACGGATGTTATCAAGAACAAGACGTGATTTACGAGGTGAAACACGTACTGTACGAGCCATTGCTTTAGCTGAAGTAATTTCTGCCATTTATGTTCTCCTTATTTTCTACGTGTTTTCTTATCGTCTGCAGCGTGACCTTTGTAAGTACGAGTTGGTGCAAATTCACCAAGTTTGTGACCTACCATGTCTTCTTGAATGTAAACAGGTACGTGTTTACGCCCGTCATAAACTGCAATAGTGTAACCAATGAAACTTGGGAAGATCGTTGAACGACGTGACCAAGTTTTAATAACTTTTTTCTTTTCGTCGTTAGCTTGAGCTTCAACTTTTTTCATCAAATGCTCATCGACGAAAGGTCCTTTTTTAAGACTGCGTCCCATTTTTATATTTTCTCCTTTAAATGTTGTACCACAGCGGCTTGCGCTCACATGGAGCGCTACCGAGCTGGCGGATTTACTAGTTGCTTAAGCGACTAGTTTAATATTATTTCTCGTTGCGACGACGAACGATAAGTTTGTCAGATTTCGCTTTCTTGTTACGAGTTTTAAGACCAAGAGCAGGTTTGCCCCATGGAGTAGATGGTGCTTTACGACCAACTGGTGCTTTACCTTCACCACCACCGTGTGGGTGATCGTTAGGGTTCATTACAGAACCACGAACTGTTGGGCGGATACCTTTCCAACGGCTACGTCCTGCTTTACCAAGGTTTACAAGTCCATGTTGTTCATTTCCGACAACACCAACTGTAGCACGGCAAGTTCCAAGAATCATACGAACTTCACCTGATTGAAGACGAACAAGAACGTATTTACCTTCAGAACCCAATACTTGAGCAGATGCTCCAGCAGCACGTACCAATTCACCACCACGACCTGGTTTCAACTCGATGTTGTGGATCAAAGTACCAACTGGGATGTTAGCAAGTGGAAGAGCATTTCCGACTTTAATATCTGCTTCTGGACCTGAAACGATACGTTGACCTACTTCAAGACCTTTTGGAGCGATGATGTATGCTTTCACACCGTCAGTGTAGTGTACAAGAGCGATGTTTGCAGAACGGTTTGGATCGTACTCGATTGTTTTAACAACTGCTTCAACGTTGTCTTTGTTACGTTTGAAGTCAACCAAACGGTAGAAACGTTTGTGTCCACCACCTTGGTGACGAACTGTGATACGACCGTTGTTATTACGACCAGCCTTGCTCTTCAATGCAACAAGCAATGATTTTTCAGGAGTGCTTGTTGTGATTTCAGCGAAATCCAAAGAAGTCATATTACGGCGACCGTTTGTTGTTGGTTTATAAACACGAATTCCCACGATATTTCCTCCTTAGATTATTCAGCTTCAGCAGCAAACAACTCGATTGCTTTTGAATCAGCTGTAAGTGTGATGATAGCTTTTTTAGTTTTGTTAGTAAAACCAGTGTAACGTCCAACACGTTTAGCTTTTGGTTTTACGTTGATTGTGTTAACATTAGCAACTTTAACACCTTCGAAAGCAGCTTCAACAGCTTGCTTGATCAAAAGTTTGTGTGCACGAGTGTCAACTTCAAATACATATTTTCCTGCTTCAAGTTGAGCCATTGAGCTTTCAGTGATGACAGGTTTTTTGATAACATCATACAAATTCATTATGCAAGAACCTCCTCGATTTTAGAGATAGCTGCTTGAGTAACAAGAAGTTTGTCACTATTTGCGATGTCAAGAACACTTGCAGTTGTAGCAGTCGCAACTTTCACGTTTGGAAGGTTACGAGCTGAGAGAGCTGCGAATTCGTTTCCTTCTTCAAGAATAACAAGGACTTTAGAATCGATGCTCAAAGCTGCAAGAACTTTTGCAAATTCAGCAGTTTTTGGAGCTGTAAATTCAAGAGAATCAACGGCTACAAATTTATTTTCAGCAACTTTTTCTGAGTAAACAGATTTAAGTGCAAGGCGACGAACTTTTTGAGGAAGTTTGTACGCATAGCTACGTGGAGTTGGTCCGAAGACGATTCCACCACCACGCCATTGTGGAGAGCGGATAGAACCTTGACGAGCACGTCCAGTTCCTTTTTGACGCCATGGTTTGCGTCCGCCACCTGAAACAGCTGAGCGGTTTTTAACTGCGTGAGTTCCTTGACGAAGGCTAGCACGTTGGCTGATGATCACATCAAACACAACAGATTGGTTTGGTTCGATACCAAAGATTGCATCGTTAAGAACAACTTCGCCCGCTTGTTTGCCAGTTTGGTCGAATAATGTTACATTTGCCATTTTGACTGTATTCCCCTTTCCTTATTATTTACCAGCTTTAACTGCTGACTTGATAGTGATAAGAGATTTCTTAGCACCTGGTACGTTACCTTTGATAAGGATAACGTTCTTTTCTGGAACAACTTGTACAACTTCAAGGTTTTGAATTGTTACACGGTCGCCACCCATACGTCCTGCAAGGTTTTTACCTTTGAATACGCGGTTAGGTGCAACAGGTCCCATAGAACCTGGACGACGGTGGTAACGAGAACCGTGAGCCATTGGTCCACGTGATTGTCCGTGGCGTTTGATAACACCTTGGAAACCTTTACCTTTAGAAGTACCAGTTACGTCAACAACGTCTCCAACTGCGAATGTTTCAACTGTGATTTCAGCACCAACTTCCAAGCCTTCAACGTTTTTGAATTCACGAATGAAGCGCTTAGGAGCCGTGTTAGCTTTCGCTACATGTCCTTTAGCAGGTTTGTTGCTCAATACTTCGCGTTTGTCATCGAAACCAACTTGGATAGCGTTGTATCCGTCTGTTTCAACAGTTTTAACTTGAAGAACAACGTTTGGAGTTGCTTCAATAACTGTTACAGGGATCAATTCGCCAGCTTCAGTGAAGATTTGAGTCATTCCCACTTTTTTCCCTAAGATTCCTTTTGTCATGAGAAAATAGTTCCTTTTCTATATTTTTTATTCAAAAAGTTTTTAACGAGCGTTTTTTATGCTCAAGGTATCAAGCTTTAGATTAAAGTTTGATTTCTACGTTTACACCACTTGGAAGATCCAATTTCATCAAAGCATCAACTGTTTTTTGAGTTGGGTTAACGATATCGATCAAACGTTTGTGTGTACGCATTTCAAATTGTTCGCGAGAATCTTTATATTTGTGAGTCGCACGAATGATTGTGTAGAGGCTACGTTCAGTTGGAAGTGGGATTGGACCCGCAACTTGCGCACCTGTACGAGTAGCTGATTCTACGATTTTTGCAGCCGCTGTGTCAAGCGTACGGTGTTCGTAAGCTTTCAAACGGATACGGATTTTTTTGTTTGCCATCTTTTTCTCCTTTTCGTCTATTTAAGATAATAGGCTAGCTCCACAAGAAAACCGACGCGGTGTTGCGTGGCAATGCAACCGAGCGTGTCGCAACCTCTTGCATCAAAGCTAAGGCTGTAATTTACAGCACCATAATAGAATAACACAAAGCCCCTGCGATTGCAAGGGATTTGTTGCTGTTTTTTAAAAATTTTTAACATGAAAATGTTTTCTTTTTTGGTGGGTCATTTATTTAAGTATTTTATGGAAGAAAGTTACTCTCTCTTCACCTGTTCATAGCTTTCTTTTCCGTCATTAAGCTTGTCCCAAATCACTACTTGCCCACTTTTGAGAGATTTTTGCACATCGATAATTCGTTGATTGGAAGAACCTCGAAACTGGAGCATGAGATTTCTCTTAGTTCGATCGTATCGTCCATCGACAAGAATGTCAATCAATGATAAGAGTTCCAGTTTATCTGGTGTCTCCAGCATCATTTCTTCCCAGGTGTAGCCCGTCCAGGACCAGATGTCTTTACCTGGCAATTCCTTTCGGATGCGTTTAACGAGTGGCAAGAGAATACCCGTATTGAGAAAGGGTTCTCCTCCCAACAAAGTCAAGCCTTGAACATAGGGCTGAGCAAGATCTGCCATGATCTGTTTTTCTAGCTCTGCAGTGTATGGAATGCCAGCATTAAAAGACCAAGTCGCAACATTATAACATCCCTCGCAGTGAAACATGCAACCTGATACATAGAGGGAGTTACGCACACCCTCTCCATCTACAAAGTTGAAGGCCTTGTAATCAATAATCCGCCCTTGACTGAGTTCTTCGCTTTTCCATTCTTGTGGTTTTGGATTATTCATTCGCTACCTCTATCCAATAACGCTCGACTCCATTACGAACATCCTCAAGGAACCCACCATTTGCTAAAATGACTGCTCTGCTAGCAGGATTATTCACGCTACAGGTCACAAGCGTTCTCTTGATGTTCTTTTCCTTAGCAACTTGCAAGCCCTGACGGAGAGTTTCCTTAGCATAACCCTTGACTCTTTCTGATGGACGAATGGAGTAGCCAATGTGACCAGCATAATTCAATAAACCCTCATTCAGTCTCAATCGCAGATTCAAAAATCCTAGAGCACGGCCTACATCATCAAATGATACAAATTGAATAGAAGGAACACGATTTTCAGGCAAGTTTATTCCCATCTCTTTTTGCATATTTGTTTCCAACCATTCTTCATACACAAAGTTCTCTGTATCCCAAAATCCTCCATCATGGGCTGATTGGTTCTTTTCAAACTCTGCCATCATCTCTAAAACTGTTTCTTTATCTGCTAATCTTGGTCTGCGTAGTTCCATCCTTACCTCCCGCTATGAGAAAAGCGAGAGCTGACTCTCACTTTTATTTCTTCTTATTCTTGTTTAAAAATTGTTCTCTGAGGCTGAGCAAGCGTTCTTTTTTACCAGCTCCGCCTTTAGAGTGTTTCTCGTGATAACGGGTCACTTGTGCGCGCCCCTTATCGTCTAATTGATATTTTCCCATTTCATTTCTTTCTAATTTGTTACTTGGTGACCAGCCATTTTAATCGTTGAGCCATTCATGTGTTTGACACGCGCAGCGATTTCCTTGTGACGCCCATTGACCATCGGTCTCGCTTGAGGATTGCCTAGATAGCCGCAAGTTCGTTTGACCACATCTACTGTTTTAGGATCGCTATTGCCACAGTTTGGACAAGCAAAGCCCCTCTCAGTTGGTTCAAAATCCCCTTCAAAGTCACACTTGTAGCAACGGTCTATTGGAGTATTGGTCCCAAGATAGCCCACACGGTCATAAGCATAATCCCAGACAGCTTCCAGGGCCTTTGGATTTTGCTGAAGGACTGGATACTCACAATAATGGATGAAACCACCTGACGCACCTGCTTCTGGATAGACTTTCTCAAAGTCCAATTTTTCAAAAGGTGTTGGATTTTTACGAACATCGTAGTGGAATGAATTGGTGTAGTATTCCTTATCTGTAATATCAGGAATAGAACCAAACTTGTCTGTATCTAGTCTACAGAAACGGTCTGTCAAACTTTCAGATGGTGTTGAGTAGATAGAGAAATGATAGCCATATTGGTCAGACCACTCTTCTACACGGCGTTTCATATCACGAATGATATCCAGCGTGAATTCCTTGGCTTCTGGATTGTGTTCCCAACTATTTCCAAAGAAGACAGTAGCCACTTCGTACAAACCGATATAGCCTAGTGAAACGGTTGCACGACGATTCTTAAAGAGCTGGTCAACACTTTCTTCCTTACCTAGACGATGGCCAAAAGCACCGTACTGATAGAGGATAGGAGCATTCGCTGGCGTCGCCTCTTTAGTGCGTTCGACACGGTAAACAAGAGCATCTTCAGCGATATTCATACGCTCGTTGAAGATTTCCCAGAACTTGTTCATGTCACCATCAGACTCGAGAGCAATACGAGGTAAATTAACCGTCACAACTCCTAGGTTCATACGACCTGAATTGACTTCTACACCATTTTCATCCTTCCATCCTTGAAGAAACGAACGGCAACCCATAGGCACCTTAAAAGAACCTGTCAAGTCAACAATCTTATCGTAAGACAAGACGTCTGGGTACATCCGCTTGGTTGCACACTCAAGAGCCAACTGCTTAATGTCGTAGTTGGGAGTCCCTTCTTCCAAGTTAAGACCTCTTTTAAGCGTAAAGATAAGCTTAGGGAAGATGGCTGTACGATGCTCAGAACCAAGACCCTTTATCCGAATACTCAAAATAGCTTTTTGAATTTCACGCTCAAAACGATTGGTTCCTAGACCAAAACCTAGCGAAGTAAAAGGTGTTTGCCCATTTGAAGTGAAGAGGGTGTTGATTTCATACTCAAGAGATTGCATGGCATCATAGATATCTTTTTGAGTTTTCTTCCAAGCGTAATCTTCCCGTTTGTCAGGTAAGACCCATTCTTCCGCATCCTTAAGGTGTTTTTGATAATTCTTCTCTGCATAAGGTGACAAAACTTCATCTATACGGTCAGCTGAACAGCCCCCATACTGGCTAGAAGCAACATTGGCAATGATTTGGGAAATCTGAGCTGTCGCAGTCTGGATAGACTTGGGACTCTCTACCTCTGCATTTCCAATCTTAAAACCATTTTCCAACATCCCCTTGAAATCAATCAAACAGCAGTTAGTCATAGGTGTATAGGGACTGTAGTCCAAATCGTGATAGTGGATATCCCCTTTTTGGTGGGCATTGGCTACGTGCTTAGGAAGCATTTGCAGTCCGATTGACTTTCCAACAATTCCTGCTGTCAAATCACGCTGAGTGTTAAAGACATCACTGTCTTTATTAGCATTTTCATTGACAACTGCCTGGTCTTTGTTAAGAAGCTTATGGATACTAAAGTTAATATCTGTCGCTTTTGAGCGCTCAAAATCCCTTTGTGTCCGATAAGTAATATACTCCTCAGCCAGCGCATATTCTTTGGCTTCAAGCAGTTCATGTTCTACGATATTTTGAATTTCGTAAATCTTAACCCCCTGTGGAAAGCGACTATGAATTTCTGTGACAATTCGCTCGGTCAGAGCATTTAGGCGCTTTTCGACTAAGGGTGTCACATCCATAACCTTGTCTGCCGCCTTGTGGAGAGCCTTGTCAATCTTGTCCACATCAAATACAACACGTCTCCCATCTCGTTTCTCAACGAAGAGAGTTGGCAAAATTGTAATTTTTTCTTCTAGTGCAATCATATGCATGCTCTTTTCTAAAATGTTCTTTCTAAAAAGTATTATACCACTCTAAAAAGAAAAATCAATATCTTGTGGTAAAAATCCTAAAATTTTTAAAAATACACAAGATATTGATTCGGTTATTTGATTTTATAGACTTTAAACTCTGAGTAATCAGTCTTTACTTGTTGGTAATTTTCTTTCAAGATTGTTTCCACTTCAGACCAGACTGCTACCTTATCATTTACCACAATCACCTTAGGTTGGTTTTCTTTCAAGTCATGAATCAAGGTAGTTTTATTTTCTTCTGTATTCGTATAAAGAAGAGGTGATGGGAACATGGATCCAGCCAAACGCTGGCTTTCTTTATACATTTGAACATGAGAATCCCAAATATAGATTTGGTCACCATCACTCGTCTCTTGTTTGGCTCTATCTACTACTTGATGTTGTTCTCTATAAGAAGCTGGATGCAAAACAAAACGAGCCACAAAAGGAATTGCAATCAGATAAACCACCACTAGGATAGGTAAGTAGAGATTCCCCTTCATAAATTTTTTCCATAAAGTAGGAGCTTCTTCTCTTCTCCGACGACGATCTCCTCTAGCTGAATGTTTCCCACGAATACTAGTCATCAAAAGAAGGAGTAAAAATGGAAGGATTAGAATCAAACGCGAACCGTGAAGAGGTTCTTGAGAAAAAAGCAACAAGGCTAATACAAATAAGAAAGCAAAACTAGCTGGTACCGAAATAACATATAATCTTGATGCTTTTGATTGAAACAAGCCTAGAAAAACAAGGAAAAGAGTTCCCAACCCAAAGGTCAACAAGCCATAGAATAGAACATTATCCATTAGTTGAGGATTGGTAAAGACCTGAAGGGAATCAATCGGATACAAAAGACTTCCTATAGTTCCTCCAAAACCACCTGAAGCAAGGACATAGTAGCCTAGTGGGTAAAAAATGAGAGAAAAGCCAAGTGCTGCTGCAAAAAACTGATAAACTCCATGAGCAAGGCGACCATGCCCAACATTAAAGACAAATAAACCGATCGTTACTACTGCAATAAAGAGAAGACTTGTAAGAGGCTCTATGAAAAATGATAGGGCCAAGAAAATCCCCAGACGTAGAAACCCCTTGTCATGGTTAGGAGTTGATAGATAAGTTGCTATGAACGAAAATCCTGCAAACAGAAATGGCAAAGCTAAAATAGTAGCGTAGCCTCCGCCAAAACCGAGACCAGATACCAAAATATAAAATATGGTTAGGAGTTGCTTGGCTTGTTCCCTTTGTCCCGTCAGATAGTCAGTTGAAGAAAAGAGGAAATAACCTCCTCCTAAGAGAGCTAGCCATTCTACCAAGGCAAAAAGGATGCCTCCTTGGGTAATATAAAGTAGCAAGTAATAAAGAAGACCGTGACTAGCATAATAGCTACTGTAGAGCTGTCCTCCCTGATGTAAAGCCCACCCTATATACAAATCCTGAGCCTGAGAAGGACTTACCATATCTAAAAGTAAAGGTATCACCACAGAAAAAACCGTTGCAATCGTACTTCCAATGATGAGTCTGAAAAACGGGAAAGCTACCTGTTCTTCTTTTTCTGCATGAAACTCAAGGTTCCTATCCAGTCTATTTTCTATTCCATCACTCTGTATCATTTCGGATACTTCTTCGATTCTGCCATATACAGCCATGTCGTTTCTCCTATTTAATTTATCTGTCTTAGTATATCAAAAAGACCTAAAATTGTCAGCTTGCGATGGCTGTTTGAGTGATTTTTTGCATAGTTTCACAAAGGTTTCAATTTCCTGAAATCGGTGTAAATGCGTCTGTTTAAATGTCAGGATATAGTTTATTTCTTTCTGAGTCAGCATCGTTCCTCCTATATCTTCTTATTCGTAAAAGGCAAGAAAAATAGGACTGGGTTGTATCCTAAGTCCTAGATTTCTTATAAGATTGGGGCAAATAACTGGGCAATTTCCTTAATCAATTTTTGATACCAGCTATTTTTTATCGTATGAGGGAAAATTTCTTGAGATACTGAAAAAATCTCCTGAAAATCTTTTTGAATCTCTGTGATTGATGCCGTTTTATATAGCAAAACTGCATCTTCATAGTGATGAAGCAAACTTCTATAATCTAAATTAATCGTTCCAACTGCAGCAAAGTCCTTGTCCACTAGGATTTGTTTACTGTGGATAAAGCCTGGACTATACTCAAAAATCCTGACTCCTGCTGACAAAAGATCCGGATAGGCTCCTCTTGTTATGAGCTGGATTAATTTTTTATCCGGAATGAAAGGAGTCACGATGCGGACATCAACACCCCTCATGGCTGCATTTTTAATACTCTCAGTTAAATCATAGTCAATAATCAAATAGGGTGTTGTGATATAGACTGAATCAGTAGCCTGATTAATCAAACTTTGATAAACTTTTTTCCCTACTTGAGTACGGAAGATGGGCTTGGGTCCACTACCGTAAGGAATGCAGAGCCCTTGGCCAGAACAAGGCTGATTTTCCAGGTGATACTGGTCAAAATCGCTGATTTCCCCACGATTGATGTACCAAGTCATCAAAAAAAGACGGGTTAGAGCCTTGACACCAGGGCCATCTATGCGAATCCCACTATCCTTCCAATAGCCAAAACGTTCTACATGATTGATGTACTCATCGGCTAAGTTAATGCCTCCTGTATAAGCTACCTGACCATCTATGACAAGGATTTTACGATGGTCCCGATTGTTGTAAGCCACCGTCAAACGAGGAATCACCTTGTTAAACTTATGGGCTTCAATTCCTCGACTACGAAGCTGAATAGTATAGTCTCCAGGTAAAGTCGCCATACAGCCGATATCATCATAGAGCATCTTGACCTCTACCCCCTGAGCTGCCTTTTGCTCTAGTATGTCTAGTATGCTATTCCACATCAAACCTTCTTCGACAATATAGTACTCTAGAAAGATAAACTTTTCAGCTTTCTTGAGGTCTTCCAACATATATTGCCACATCCTTTCACCCGAAGAAAAGAATTGTGAGTCTGTTCGATCATAGACATCGGCGTTACTATCCATACTTAACAAAGATTTGATAACTCCGTAAGCCGCCTTATCATCTTCCTTCAATTTCTGGCGGAGAGCTTTACTGTTATCCTCCCGAAAATGCATAGAACCAAGTTTGTCCAACTGCTTGATTTCTTTTTTGGATAATCGTCTTTCACCAAACATCAGATAGAGCAAGGGGCCAATGACAGGAACAAAAGTCACCACTAACCACATCACTTTACTATCAGGTGTCATTGAGCGATTGACAATTGCGACAATAGTCGCCATACTCATAAAAATTAAGACAATTACCCATAGAATAGGGGCCATACGCCCTAAATAGAGAAAGAGACCAAAAACAAGAAAAAGTTCAAGTAGCATAATCGAAAGACTAAAGCCATACTTGGACATCAATAATTGAAATTTTCTATATTTCATATCCCCTCCTTGATAGTTTGAATGCTAAAAACAGGTAATTAATACTAGTATAACTCAGTTATTCGGTAGAAGGCAAGTATTTATAATCATTTTTCTGAGCAAAAGCAAAAGAGACCGAAAAATCCAGTCTCCTTCTAGTCTATTTTGATAAAACAATGCGATCAGATGCTTCTCTATCCATATCGTCGATAATCATCTGATTGCCATTGATTGCATAAATCTTGACATCATCACCAATAATCATGCGTTGATTAGCAACGTCGAAACTAACCTGTTTGATTTCTTGTTCCCCGTCAGTTCCTACCTGAGTCCAGGTACCAGTTGTTCCAGTCACCACTAAAGTGATACGGTCTCCTTCGTCCTGACCAGTATAAGTTCCATCAATATTAGTTGGTTGAGCCTCAGGCGCATTTTGTGAAGAACTTGTTGCTGCCTGGTTGCTATTTTCTGTAGAAGATGAAGCTGTTGCTTGTGATTGTTGAGTTTGTTGAGTTTGCGATTGAGCTACTGGTTGTTGAACTTGTTGAGTTCTTTGTGAACAAGCTACTAAGAGACTAAGACTTGCTAAAGAAGCAAAAGAAAGTGTGAATCTTTTTAATTTCATGATGAATTTCCTTTATGCTACCAATTTAGAGAAATTTTCTCTAACCAGCAATTCCCCTAGTATAACAAGTTTAAAAAAGGTGGTTAATTTATCTGCTCATGGTCCAGCAGGTAGCCCCGTACTTCTGAGATAAAATAGAGAGACCCTGTAATGAATAACAGGTCCTTGGTATCGGCTCTTTCTTCAAAACTGCTGATAAATTCTCGGTAAGAGGGAATTGCATGGTAACCTGTTACATCTGTCTCGTCCAGAGAACCTTGATAGTCAAAACCAGTCACCTTGAGTTCCACCTGAGGTAAATTTTCAGTCAGATAAGCCAACATCCCTTGATAATCCTTCCGTTTCAAGGCTCCAAAGAGGATTTGAGGACGATAACCTCCCTGCTCTTTTTCTTTGACAAACTCCACCAGGCAAATCAAGGCAGGGAGGTTATGAGCACCGTCCAAGTAAATCTGAGGACGAATACGCTCCAAACGGCCAGCCCAATGGGTCTTCTCCAAAGCCTGTCTTACAACCTGCTCATCAACAGCTTCCTTTCCTTCTCTCATAAAGAGAAGAAAAGTTTGCAACGCCAAAGCCGCATTATCCTGCTGATAGGCTCCTTCCAAGCCTATTTTCAGCTGTGAAATATTTAGTAAAGAACTTGAAAAATCACCATTCAGCATTGAAAAATCCTGACCTGCCTGATAAAGGTCAACAGCTAAAGAGTCTGCTTTTTTCTGACAAACAAGCCTAGCTTCTGAAGGCAACTTAGCAATCACTGCCTTTTTACCAGCCTTGAAAATACCAGCTTTCTGCTCTGCAATTGCTGCTACACTGTCACCCAGAGTCTCCTGATGATCAAGTCCGATGGAGGTGATGACAGCAAGCTCTCCAGTTACCACATTGGTCGTGTCAAGTAAGCCGCCAATTCCCACTTCTAATAAAACCAAATCCACCTCTTGCTCTCTAAAATAAAGAAAAGCAATCAAGGTCAGCAATTCAAAAAAGGACAACTGATCATGGGTTTGCAGAAGTGTTTTTTCCATCTCCTTGATCTGCTCAGCTAAACGGATAAAATCAGCGTCTGCTATAGATTGTCCATTAATGCAGATTCGGTCATTGATGGAGATGATATGAGGGGAGGTAAAGGTCGCAACTTTTTTGCCATGCCCCATAAATAACTCCCTCATGAAAGCAATGGTAGAACCTTTCCCATTAGTCCCTGTTACATGGATAATAGGATAAGACTTCTCGGGATTCCCCGACAAATCCACCGCTTGTTGCATTCGGCCCAAACCTGAGCGAAAATTCAAACCAATCCGACTATGGAGCCATTCTTCTACTTCAAACATATACATCTCCTTAATTACAGGTTCAATCAACTGCCTCAATAAAGTCTCATAACTAACAAAAACGAGGCCAGGATTTTCGTCCCGACCTCTCACCTGGTTAGCTAATAACTAGCTACTATGAAGTTAACGTGGGGTAAAACATCCACTGAATGTGCCTGCGTTTCTAATTTCTAGCGCAGGGCTAAACACGTCCACTGGACTTACCAGCTCTCTCTTATTACAAAGAGCTGGGCTAAAAACATCCACTGGACGTTCCAACTCTTCCCAATTTCTGGGAGTTGGGCTGATACAGTCTCCCAGACTTACTGACGGTTTTTATTTTTAGCGTCAGGCTAAAAACGTCCCCCGGACGTTTTTACTCCTCCATAAAACTATTGAAGACTTCTTCAATCATGTTCCATTCGTCTTCTGAGTCTTCTGGGATTGGTTGCAATTCACCTTCTGTTCCATCTTCGTTTTCGATGAATGAGTAAGCTTGAATTTCAACTTGTCCGTCTTCGTCTTCTTCTGCGTTAACTGGTACTAGAAGAACATAGTTTTTCCCAAATTCTTCTTTTCCGTCAATCGTCAAAAGGATTTCAAACAAGGTTTCATTTCCTTGCTCATCTACTAGTGTAATTAATTCACGTTCTTCGTGGTCGTGGTTATGATCGTGTGACATAGCCTCTCCTTTGTATTAAAATTTTCTATCTAAATAATTTTGTAAAATCAGCTGAGCTGCTAATTTATCAATGACTTTCTTGCGCTTGTTACGGCTAATATCTGCTTGTTCAATCAACATACGCTCTGCGGCAACTGTTGTCAAGCGTTCATCTTGATAGTCTACTGGTAAACCAAAAAGCTCTTCCAGCTTTGCTCCGTAGGCTTGACTAGCTTCCACGCGCGGTCCGCTTGTATTGTTCATGTTTTTAGGCAAGCCCACTACAAATCGTTCCACCTTGTAAGTATCAACCAACTCCTTAACGCGGTCAAAACCAAATTGACCTTGCTCCTCATTGATTTGGATGATTTCAAGTCCTTGAGCTGTAAAACCAAGCGGATCGCTAATCGCCACCCCTACCGTTTTTGAACCGACGTCTAATCCCATAATTCTCATAGGTTATAGATCGACTCCTTGTCCTTTAAGGTAGTAGCGGACCAATTCTTCAACGATTTCATCGCGCTCATACTTACGGATTTGATTTCGTGCATTATTATAACGAGGAACGTAGGCAGGGTCTCCACTCAATACGTAACCTACGATTTGGTTGATTGGGTTGTAGCCCTTATCGTTCAACGAAGCATAAACATCAGTCAGAGTTTCGCTAATTTCTTTTTTATTGGAATCGTCCAATTTAAAACGTACTGTTTCTTCAGTAAATCCCATTCTAACACCCTCTTTCCTTAGAATAGTACCATTATAGCATAATTCCTTACGTTCTACAATTCAGGCAGTCTATTTATTTGGATTTTCTATTGTTCTGTCGCGCCATTTGCCAATCTATCTGAAATATATTTGCTTGGTTCATTCTTCAAGAGATTTTCTAAACCAATGTTCTTCAAATATTCTAACTGAGAAGCCTTCTTGACATCCAAAACTTGAAAATCAAAACTAGTCGTTGTTTGAAGTTCAGTTGCACTCAATAGTTTGGTTTCAAGCTTAAATCCTGCTAATTTACGAGCTTCTATGATGGCCTCATCCTTCTCCTCTGCCTCGAGAAGAGCTTTTTGAGTTTCTTCCACTCCGTGTTGGTCAATATAAGTTTTCAACTCATCAGAGACTGGACGCTTTTGTTGAATCGTTAAGCTCAAAAAAGTCTTGTCCTTGTATGTAATGGTTTGGGTTTGCTGACTACCATCATCTGACTTGGGCAAGACCAAAGTCTTGGTCACAACTGTATTCTTCTCGGCATTTTCAATAACTGGCAATGCCGACTGAAGCGTATCCTTTTCTGTTTTTGTAGCTGTTCCAGTTTCTTTTTTCTGTCCGCAACCAACCAGGACAAAAAGGAAAGCTAGACTAACAAGAACTATTTTTTTCATTTCTTTCTTCTTTCTTTTTGAGATTAATACTCAATGAAAATCAAAGAGCAAACTAGGAAACTAGCCGCAGGCTGCTCAAAGCACTGCTTTGAGGTTGCAGATAAAACTGACGAAGTCAGCTCAAAACACTGTTTTGAGGTTGTGGATAGAACTGACGAAGTCAGTAACCATACCTACGGCAAGGCGATGTTGACGCGGTTTGAAGAGATTTTTGAAGAGTACAAAATAGAATAAGACTGGGAGTTGCTCCCAGCCTTGATGTTTATAGAGCTGCACGCAAACGTGCTTCTGCATTTTCTACATTACGGACAGAGCGTGGTAGGAAGGCACGAATATCGTCTTCCTTATAGCCAACTTGCAGGCGTTTTTCATCCACAAGGATTGGGCTCTTTAAAATTCTCGGTGTTTCCATAATCAGATTGAGGACTTCATTGACACTCAAATCTTCAATATCCACTCCAAGGGCTTTGGCATAGCGATTTTTAGACGAAACGATGCTGGCTATTCCGTTATCTGTTTTTGTCAGAATATCCAGTAATTCTTCTCTCGTAATTCCTTCTTTACCAAGGTTTTGTTCTTTATAACTTAACTGGTGGGCATTGAGCCAGGTTTTTGCTTTTTTACAGCTAGTACAACTTGAGACTGTATAAATTTTAATCATGTACCTACCCCTTTCGCTACATGTTACTATCAGTTTAGTCTATTATACCATAAAAAACATCCGACTTGCGACCTATTTTTAAATTTTTTTGACTTTTTTCGTCATTTTCGTACTTTTTTCTTGACAAAATGAAATTTACAGCCATTCTTGATATTTCTTGATATAGATTTTTTTCACAATTGTCACGCTAATCATATACAAAATAATGATGAAAAGTAAAAAGATGAAATAAATCGGTTTTAAAGGAGTTAGATGAAGTAGGATTGCGAGTGGACTGTAGGGAAGGAAGGTCACAAAGGCTGCAGCCAATAAGGTTGTCACAAGGACTAGCCAAGCTGGACGACTTTGTAAAAAGGGAATTTTAGCTGAACGCAGCATATGGATAACCATGGTCTGTGACCACATGGACTCGATAAACCAACCTGTCTGAAACAAGACAATAAAACCTACGGCAGACTCTGCCCCATGAACATAAGCTTGACCTGTTGTCATGGGTACAATGATAAAATAAAGCAAACTGAAGGTCAAAATATCAAAGGCAGAAGAGATAGGTCCCATCCAAATCATGAAACGTGTGATGGACTTAGCTTCCCAGGTATGCGGATTTCTCAAAAAATCTTTATCCACCTTGTCAAAAGGCAAGGCAATACAAGACAAATCATAGACTAGATTTAGGATAATCAAATGGACTGGTGCCATTGGTAAAAATGGCAAAAAGATTCCAGAGACCAATAGGGATAAGATATTTCCAAAATTAGAACTCACTGTCATTTTGATATATTTAGTCATATTGGCATAGACCTTACGACCTTCAACAAGTCCTTTTTCAAGCACCATGAGATCCTTATCAAGTAGGATAACATCAGCCGTTTCTTTGGCAATATCTACTGCTGTATCAACAGAAATCCCCACATCTGCAACTTTCATAGAAGGAGCATCATTGATCCCATCTCCCATATAGCCTACAGCATGACCATTGGCCTTAAATTGCAAAATAATCCTCGCTTTTTGGTCAGGAGAAAGTTTGGCAAATACTGTTACCTCCTCTACTGCTTGGGCCAATTCTTGATCACTCATCTGATCAATTTCAGATCCTAACAGTATCTGATTGATATCCAAACCAACCTTTTCACAGACTGCTTGAGTAACTTTTTCGTTGTCTCCCGTCAAAATTTTTGTTTGAACTCCATGTTCTAACAGAGCCTTAATTGCTGGTGCTGCAGATGGTTTAGGAGGATCTAGGAAGGCTAAATAACCAGTTAGAATCATATCCCCTTCATCATCAACTGTATAGGCATGGCCTTCCCTCAAACCTGACTTATAGGCCACTCCCAAGACACGCAAACCTTGTTGATTTAGTTGTCTGACTTCTGCTAAAATTTCTTCTCTAATAACATCTGTCAAGGGAGTAATCACTCCTTGGTATTCCGCATAACTGGAAATCGTCAACATTTCCTCTAGGGCACCCTTGGTTACCAAACTAACAACTTCGTGTTCATCCTTAACGATAACACTCATCCGTCTACGTTCAAAATCAAAGGGAAGCTCATCTATTTTTTGAAAAGTTTGAGCCAGATTTTGTAAGAGGGCGTGTTCTTTGGCTTCCTTTTCAGTCCGTTTGATGATGGCTCTGTCCATCAAATTTTTCAAGCCCGTTTGAAAATAAGAATTGAGATAAGCTCGTCTCAAGACGGTCAAATCCAAGCGTCCGTGGATGTCCAAGGGATATTCAAGGACAATTTCGTCTTGGGTTAGAGTTCCTGTCTTATCTGTACACAAAATATCAATCGCCCCTAAGTCCTGTATGGCATTGAGTTTCTTGATAACCACTTTTTCCTTGGCCATAATGATGGAGCCTTTTGCTAGACTGGCCGTGATAATCATAGGAAGCATCTCAGGTGTCAATCCAACACCAACACTCAAAGCAAATACGCCAGCTTCCAGCCAGTCACCATCTGTTAAACCATTGGACAAGAAAACGATGGGCACCATGACCAGCATCAAACGAATCAAGAGCCACGAAATACTATTCATCTCCCTTTCAAACGAAGTAGGCTCATCATAGGTGTTCAAAGTCTGCTCAATGGCCCCCATCATGGTATCATCACCAACTGCTAAAACCACGGCCTTGGCACTACCAGATAAGACATTGGTTCCCATAAAGGCGAGCGCTTCTGCTTCTAGCAGACTAT
The DNA here is from genome assembly GCF_047460035.1 of Streptococcus mitis. GTDB lineage: Bacteria > Bacillota > Bacilli > Lactobacillales > Streptococcaceae > Streptococcus > Streptococcus mitis_DW. Next base: position 29,676 of record NZ_JASHHB010000010.1, read on the forward strand.
CAGATTGTTGAACTGTTGCCTTGGTCAAGGCCAATTTTTCAACAGAATCACTTTCGCCTGTCAAGCCCGACTGTTGGACAAAGAAATCGCGCGACTCAAATAAAAGAAGATCTGCTGGAATCATGTCTCCAGCGCTTAATTTAACCACGTCACCCACTACCAAATCATCGATAGGTACTTCTTGGATTTCTCCTTGACGAATGACAGTCGCTGTGTTGACAATCATTTTTGATAGATTGGTCGCAGCCTTATCACTACGGAGTTCTTGGACAAAGCGTATGCCACCAGAAATGAGGACTAGGACAACGATGATAATAGAAGTCGTCGGATCCTCTTGACCTGGTTTTGCCAACCAGACATTGGTCACCAAGGAAATCACGGCGATGACCAGTAAGATGATCGTAAAAGGATTGATAATGGATTCGTAAATCTTTTTGAGGATACTGTCTTCTTGACCCTTTGTGATGGTATTTTCGCCATATAGGTCACGATTTTTCTCCACCTGCTCCTCAGTCAATCCTGTTAGACTTGTCTTATAAAAAGATAGAGTTTCGTTTAAAGATGTATGAATAGCTATTGCTAATCTTTCTTTTGTAGTTTTCATTGGTTTCTCCTATCTGTATGAATGATGTGTTTCATACACAGAGACCAATCACTTTATAAGGGCAGAACGACACAAATCAGCGATTGGCTGTGTATGTGCGGTTCCGGATGATCGTCAATTTGCATCGTTTATCTCCTTTCTTTGATTTAAACAGTAGAAAATCCCACCATAAAATGGCAGGATTAAAAAACTAACTATCTGTTTTTCGTTCAAGCTTTAACTCCATAGGGCAATGTAATGAGCTTAGTCTTGGCCTTCGCGACCAGGACTGTTGACCAACGAGTAGTGTCTCCACTGCTTTGCGGTAGTCATCCGTATCCCTATGGTAGCCTCACCTACCGTTTTCGTCTTTCAGTATAAACCTTTAAAATTTAAAAGTCAATCATCTGAGTTGTTTAATTCTTAGATAACTATCAACTCTTTTGGAGCTAGGGTCAACAATTCACAACCTGTCTCTGTAATCAGGATATCATCCTCAATACGAACGCCATATTTGCCTTCGATGTAGATACCTGGTTCATCGGTCAAGGCCATACCTGCCTTAATAGTTTCTGTAGAAGTTTGGCTAAAGTAAGGCTCTTCATGAATATCCAGCCCAATACCGTGTCCGATACCGTGGGTAAAGTAGTCGCCATAGCCTGCTTCAATGATAATATCACGAGGAATTTTGTCAAAGTCACGGAAACCTAAGCCAGCCTTAGCTTGGTCAATCAAGGCTTGGTTGGCTTTGAGAACCGTATTGTAAATCTCTGCCTGCTCATCACTGACGTGTCCCAAGTAGATAGTCCGGGTCATATCACTGACATAGTGGTCATAAAGGCAACCGAAGTCCATAGTAACGGCTTCTCCTAGTTCCACTGGTTTGTGCATAGGATGAGCATGAGGTTTGGAAGAGTTGATACCACTAGCTAGAATAGTGTCAAAAGATAAGCCAGATGCTCCCAACTCACGCATACGGAAGTCAAGGAAGTTGGCAATTTCAATTTCAGTTTTTCCTGGCTTAATAAAGTCAAGCGCATCGCGGAAAGCTTGGTCTGAGATAGAACAAGCCTTGCGAATCGCTGCAATCTCTGCCTCATCCTTAATCATTCGAAGACCTTCAACAAACTGAGTTTGTGGAAGCAAGTCAATTCCTTCAAAGGCTACCTGCATACGGTGGTAATAAGATACTGAAATCTCATCCTCAAAACCGATTCGAGACAAGCCCATATCCTTAACAATGCCTGCAATGACAGCCAATTCATCACGATCAGCCACAATCTCAAACCCACTGGTTTCTTGCTTAGCTGCAATGATATAGCGAGAGTCTGTCACCAAGACCTGACGGTCACGGCTGATGAAGACTGTTCCGTTTGAGCCCCAAAAACCAGTCAAATAATAGACGTTTTTAAGGTTATTGATGATGATGCCATCTAGTTCTTTTTCTTGCATTTTAGCTAGAAATGCTTGTACACGTTTATTCATGATGTAACTTTCCTTTCAAATAGTGTCCTGTGTAGCTGGCTTCATTGGCCGCTACTTCTTCTGGAGTTCCTGTTGCGATGATGGTTCCACCACCGACACCGCCCTCAGGTCCCAAGTCAATAATATGGTCTGCAGTCTTAATAACGTCTAGATTGTGCTCAATGACGAGGACTGTATTGCCATCGTCTACAAAGCGAGCTAAAACCTTAAGCAAGCGAGCGATATCCTCGGTATGAAGACCTGTCGTCGGCTCATCGAGAATGTAGAAAGATTTTCCTGTCGAGCGTTTGTGGAGTTCACTAGCCAGCTTCATACGCTGAGCTTCTCCCCCAGAAAGGGTGGTAGCTGGTTGCCCTAGCGTCACATAGCCTAGCCCTACATCCTTGATGGTCTGAAGTTTGCGTTGAATTTTCGGAATGTGTTGGAAGAATTCCACCGCATCGTTGACGGTCATATCCAAGACCTGCGAGATATTCTTTTCTTTGTAGTGAACTTCTAGGGTTTCACTGTTGTAGCGAGTCCCGTGGCATACTTCACAAGCCACATAAACATCTGGCAGGAAGTGCATCTCAATCTTGATAATCCCGTCACCTGAGCAGGCTTCACAGCGACCACCCTTGACGTTGAAACTGAAACGACCCTTCTTGTAGCCTCGAATCTTGGCTTCATTTGTCTGGGCAAAAAGGTCACGTATATCGTCAAAAACTCCCGTATAGGTAGCAGGGTTAGACCTTGGCGTTCGTCCGATAGGGCTCTGGTCAATATCAATCAAGCGGTCTACATGCTCAATCCCTGTAATGGTCTTGAATTTACCAGGCTTGTCTGAATTACGGTTGAGTTTTTGAGCAATAGCTTTTTTGAGGATACTGTTGATTAATGTCGATTTCCCTGAACCTGATACCCCTGTCACTGCGATAAATTTTCCTAGTGGAAAACGAGCTGTGACATTTTGCAAGTTGTTCTCACGCGCTCCTGTCACTTCGATAAAACGACCATTTCCGGTACGGCGCTCGTCTGGCACTGGAATAGCACGTTTGCCTGACAAGTACTGGCCTGTGATAGACTTACTGTTACGAGCTACCTGTTTAGGCGTACCTGCCGCAACAATTTCCCCACCAAAAACACCCGCACCAGGACCAACGTCAATCAGATAATCCGCCTCGCGCATGGTATCTTCGTCATGTTCCACTACTATGAGAGTATTACCTAAATCGCGCATCTTTTTCAGACTGGCAATCAGACGGTCATTATCCCTCTGGTGAAGACCGATTGACGGCTCATCTAGAATATAAAGAACACCTGATAAGTTAGAACCAATCTGGGTTGCCAAGCGAATACGCTGACTTTCCCCACCTGAAAGGGTTCCTGCCGAACGAGACAGGGTCAGATAGTTAAGACCTACGTTATTAAGGAAGGTCAAACGGTCCTTGATTTCCTTGAGAATGGGACGAGCGATGATGGCTTCATTTTCAGATAGAGTCAACTGGCTTACCAAGTCCAAGTGGTCTGCGATAGACAAGTCTGAAATTTCTCCGATATGTGGTCCTTGCTCACCACCAACACGGACAGACAGGGCCTGGTCATTGAGACGATAACCATGACAAGTTCCGCAGGTCAGCTCATTCATGTAAAGGCGCATCTGGGTGCGGGTGTAGTCACTATTAGTTTCATGGTAGCGACGTTTGATATTATTGACAACTCCCTCAAAAGGAATATCGATATCGCGCACGCCACCAAATTCATTCTCATAGTGGAAATGGAATTCCTTACCATCTGACCCATAGAGGATCAAGTTCTTATCCTCTTCTGACAAGTTCTCAAAAGGCTTATCCATATCCACTCCAAAAGCTGTCATAGCCTGCTCTAGCATGTTTGGATAGTAGTTGGATGAGATAGGATTCCAAGGAGCTAAGGCTCCCTCACGTAAGGTTTTACTGGCATCTGGCACTACCAAATCAGTATCCACCTCCAGCTTGATGCCCAAGCCATCACACTCACTACAAGAACCAAAAGGAGCATTGAAGGAGAAGAGACGCGGCTCTAACTCTGGAACAGTAAAGCCACAAACTGGACAGGCATAATGCTCAGAGAACAACAACTCAGAGTCGTCCATAGTGTCGATAATGACATAACCTTCTGCAATACGAAGGGCAGCCTCAATAGAATCAAAGAGACGACTACGAATTCCCTCCTTGATGACAATACGGTCAACCACGACATCGATATTGTGTTGCTTACTCTTAGACAACTCTGGCACTTCGGTTACATCATAGACTTCCCCATCCACACGGACACGAACATACCCATCTTTCTGAATCTTTTCAATAACGCTCTTGTGCTGTCCTTTTTTCTTACGGATAACTGGGGCTAAGATTTGCAGACGTTGGCGTTCTGGCAACTCCAAAACCTTATCCACGATTTGCTCCACAGAAGAAGCCTTGATAGCCCCATGCCCGTTGATACAGTAAGGCGTCCCCACACGCGCATAGAGGAGACGCAGATAGTCATTGATTTCAGTCGTGGTTCCCACCGTCGAGCGAGGGTTTTTGCTAGTCGTTTTCTGGTCGATAGAAATAGCTGGACTGAGACCATCAATAGCATCTACATCAGGCTTCTCCATATTGCCCAAAAACTGGCGAGCGTAGGCTGACAAACTCTCCACATAGCGACGTTGTCCCTCCGCATAGAGGGTATCAAAGGCCAGACTGGATTTCCCTGAACCTGACAAACCAGTCACTACAACCAACTTGTCTCGCGGAATCTCCACATCAATATTTTTCAAATTATGGGCACGCGCCCCATGAATGACAATTTTATCTTGCATTTTTGTTCTTTCTAGTCCATTATTGCTTACCATTATACCAAAAAAAGTGAGATTCTATTACCCAAAAGGCCGATTTTGTAGTATAATAGTACGGTGTGAAAAAATCTGAAAAATGAGAAAGGATAAGGGATATGAAACAAGTTTTTCTCTCTACAACAACTGAATTTAAAGAGATCGATACGCTTGAACCGGGTACTTGGATCAATCTCGTCAATCCGACTCAAAATGAATCACTCGAAATCGCTAACGCCTTCGATATCGATATTGCCGACCTTCGAGCACCGCTCGATGCGGAAGAAATGTCTCGTATTACCATTGAAGACGAGTACACCCTGATTATCGTTGACGTGCCGGTCACAGAAGAAAGAAATAATCGCACCTACTACGTAACCATCCCGCTTGGTATTATCATCACCGAGGAAACCATTATCACTACTTGTTTGGAACCATTACCGGTCCTCGATGTCTTTATCAACCGTCGATTGCGTAATTTCTACACCTTCATGCGTTCGCGGTTCATCTTCCAGATTCTCTATCGCAATGCAGAGCTTTACCTAACAGCCCTTCGTTCGATTGATCGCAAGAGTGAACAAATCGAAAGTCAACTGCATCAATCAACTCGTAATGAAGAATTGATTGAGCTCATGGAATTGGAAAAAACTATCGTCTATTTCAAGGCCTCCCTCAAAACAAATGAGCGCGTGATTAAAAAATTGACCAGCTCAACCAGCAATATCAAGAAATACCTTGAGGACGAGGACCTGCTTGAAGACACCCTGATTGAAACCCAACAGGCCATCGAGATGGCAGATATTTATGGAAACGTCTTGCATTCTATGACAGAGACCTTCGCCTCAATCATTTCTAACAACCAGAACAACATCATGAAAACCTTGGCCCTTGTGACCATCGTCATGTCCATCCCAACCATGGTCTTTTCTGCCTACGGGATGAACTTTAAGGATAATGAAATCCCCCTAAACGGCGAGCCAAATGCTTTCTGGTTAATCGTCTTTATCGCCTTTGCTATGAGTGTCTCGCTCACTCTCTATCTCATCCATAAAAAATGGTTCTAAGAGGAGTTCCTATGTCTCAGATTAATCTACAAAAATTAACTAAGAAAAACCAAGAGTTTGTCCACATCGCTACCCAACAATTCATCAAAGATGGAAAAACAGACGCTGAAATCAAGGCTATTTTTGAGGAAGTTATTCCCCAAATTCTTGAGGAGCAATCTAAAGGTACGACTGCTCGTTCCCTCTATGGCGCACCGACCCACTGGGCTCATAGTTTCACTGTCAAGGAACAATATGAAAAAGAGCATCCAAAAGAAAATGACGATCCGAAACTGATGATTATGGACTCAGCTCTTTTCATCACTAGCCTCTTTGCCCTCGTCAGCGCCCTCACAACTTTCTTTGCGGCAGATCAAGCTTTTGGCTATGGATTTGTCACTCTCCTATTAGTTGGACTGGTTGGGGGATTTGCCTTCTACTTGATGTACTACTTTGTTTACCAATATTATGGACCAGACATGGATCGCAGTCAACGCCCACCTTTCTGGAAATCTGTACTGGTTATCCTAGCATCTATGTTCCTTTGGTTACTTGTCTTCTTTGCAACAAGCTTCCTACCAGCTAGCCTTAACCCAGTACTTGCTCCATTGCCGCTGGCTATTATCGGAGCAGCCCTCCTAGCCCTTCGCTTCTATCTCAAGAAACGCTTGAACATCCGCAGCGCAAGTGCAGGACCAACACGTTATTAAGAAGAATGATAAAAGCAACTGCAGGTGCGGTTGCTTTTTTACTTACTTTTTTGGTTTTAAAATATTCTTCTGATATCCCACATAGCTCTATCTAATCTTTTGTGATAAAATAGACTCAATCTATTTCTAGGAGGATGAGATATGGTTTCTACTATTGGTATTGTTAGTTTATCTAGTGGCATTATCGGAGAGGACTTTGTCAAACACGAAGTGGACTTGGGTGTCCAACGTCTCAAGGATCTGGGACTCAATCCTATCTTTTTGCCCCATTCGCTAAATGGATTAGACTTTATCAAGAACCATCCTGAAGCTCGTGCAGAGGATTTGATTCATGCCTTTTCTGATGATAGCATCGATATGATCCTATGTGCCATCGGTGGAGACGATACCTATCGCTTACTACCTTATCTTTTTGAAAATGACCAACTCCAAAAGGTTATCAAACAAAAAATTTTTCTTGGCTTCTCGGATACAACCATGAACCATCTCATGTTGCATAGACTAGGAATCAAGACTTTTTATGGGCAATCCTTTTTAGCAGACATTTGTGAATTAGACAAGGAAATGCTGCCCTATAGCCTTCACTACTTCAAAGAATTGATTGAGACGGGAAGAATCTCAGAAATCCGCCCTAGTGACGTTTGGTATGATGAAAGGACTGACTTCAGTCCCAAGGCTCTAGGAACACCTCGTATCAATCATGCAAATACTGGTTTTGACTTGTTGCAAGGAAATGCCCAGTTCGAGGGAGAAATCCTCGGTGGGTGTCTCGAATCCCTCTACGATATCTTTAACAACTCTCGATACGCAGACAGCACGGATCTCTGTCAAAAATACAAACTTTTCCCTGACTTGTCAGACTGGGAAGGAAAAATCCTCTTGCTAGAGACAAGCGAAGAAAAGCCTGAGCCAGAAGATTTCAAAAAGATGTTGCAGACTTTAAAGGACACTAGCATATTCGAGGTCATCAGCGGACTCTTGGTCGGGAAACCTATGGATGAAACTTTCTATGACGACTATAAAGAGGCACTATTGGATATCATTGACAGCAATATCCCAATTGTCTATAATCTGAATGTCGGCCACGCAACTCCAAGAGCCATTGTTCCCTTTGGAGTCCACGCCCATGTAGATGCAAAGGAGCAAGTCATTCGCTTTGACTACAACAAATAAAGCTGGGAAGAATTTCTCAGCTTTTTTCTCTTGTATAACTACTAAAACGTCACATACTACTGATAACTAAAATGATCAAGGAAAGGCTGTTGCCTAACATGTGAACAAGTAGGGGATAGTAGATATTCTCCTTTTCTTTCACATAAATAATAGAAAAGGCAAGGCCTCCACCTAAGTAACCAACTGCACCAATCCACTCTGATAGAGCCAAACTATGCATATGAGTCAGAGCAAAAACAAGTCCTACCAGAACAATACTTAGTAAATCTGGCAACCGTTTCTGCAAGTAATGCAATAAAACCTGACGGAAAAAGAGTTCTTCCACAAATGGTCCGATGACACAAGCGAAAACAGCTATCAGTAATGGTTGTTCTTGAAAGGTACTTTGAATATTAGACTGATTTAGACCTTGTCCATCTAGTCCTACAAACTGCCTCAACATTCCTGATATAAAGCCAAAGAAAACAGTCATCAGAATGAGAAAGAGCCATCCTGTTAAGATGCCAAAGAAGAACTTTCTTTTAGTTTTTCTAATCTCATTCCATTGTTTGATTAATCTATCCTTGAACAAGAAGGAGCCATATAGAGCTAAAACTACATAAACTAGATAATTTGCAATGGCAGATGGCATTAAAGAAGCCAGCAATTTAACGCCATCAAACACAAAAAGAACTGTATAGAGAATCCCAAAAACAAGGACTCTCTTATATTTGTTAGACATCATTTAATTCCCCTTCCACTCACAATCGTTCTCGTGGTCATCAACCAGTCCTGCTGCTTGTAAAAAAGACAAGACGGCGACTGGGCCTGTGAACTTGAAGCCTCGTTTTTTGAGATCTTTTGCTAACTTCTCAGACAGAGGTGTTTTAGCTGGGGCTTGGCGGTAATCGGGAACATCGTTAACGATCGTTTTCCCCTCAACAAAGGACCAAAGATAGGCATCAAAAGAGCCATATTCTTCCTGTAGTCGTAAAAATGCTTGGGCGTTAGCGCGTGTAGCAAAAATCTTGGCTCTATTTCGGATGATAGCTGGATTATCCAGCAAGGCTTCCAATTCGGTATCGGACATCTCTGCGACTGCTTGAATTTGATAGCCATGAAATGCTTCTCGGAAAGCCTGGCGTTTGTTTAGTACCGTTTCCCAAGACAGGCCTGCCTGATAGGTTTCCATACACAACAACTCAAACAATGCTTGGTCATCATGGAGGGGTTGGCCCCACTCCTCATCATGATAGGCGATGTAGAGCGGATTGGTCATCTTGACCCACGAACAACGTTTTGTCATGCTCTGCTCCTATTTGACCAACATTTTAAGGGCCGACTTGATATAGTTCTCAGCTGTATCTGTCGTTCCTTCAAAGAATTTCTTGATTTTCTTGAGCTCGGTTGCCTTGTAGCCCAGTGCCAACATGGCTTCCATAGCTTCTTCCAATTCTTGGTTTTCAGCGTTAGCTTGCACTGCGACCTTGGCAGGAAGGTCATCTCCTGCAACTACTACCTTGCCTTCCAAGTCTAGCACCATCTGCTGGGCTGTTTTCTTACCAATTTTAGGGAACTTGGTCAAGTAGGTGATGTTCTTGGTTTCAATGGCTTGAACCAAGCCAGCATTGTCATCAGCAGCGATAATAGCAAGAGCTGATACAGGACCAATCCCAGATACCGAAATCAGACTGAGAAAGAGCTTTTTCTCGTCTTCTGAGCGAAATCCATAAAGTAGATGAGCGTCCTCACGTACGACTTGATGCACATAAATTTGAGCTTCTTGATTGACCTGTCCTGAATAGGCATAAGGATTGGCCACATGCAAAATATAACCGATACCGTTGACTTCAAGAACAATGTATTTGGCAGTGATTTTGGTAATGATTCCTTTTAAATATTCGTACATAGTTTTCCTTTTAGTTTAGTATTTCCCCAACTCACGTAGACTGGTGTGATTTTCCTGAATGCGTCGGAACATCTTTTCCATATCCGACTTGGTAAAATGCACCAAAACAGGACGTCCGTGGGGACAGTTATAGGGATTGTCACATTGAGAGAGCTGATAAAGCAGCTGTCTGGCTGAGTGGTCATCGATACGATGATTGGCCTTAATAGACCGCTTGCAAGACATCATGATAGCCAGCTCTGCTCGGTATTTCTTGATAGAAACTTCCTTGGTCAAGAGTAGCATATCACACATCTCATAGATGCCTGATTCAATCTCTTCTTCTGCCATCCAAATAGGATGTTCGCGTAAGATGAATTGATTTTCCCCGTACTCTGCTAGAAAGACGCCCACTTCCTCCAAATGTGCCATTCTTTCCTTGAGACGAAGGGCATCATCTGCAGGAAATTCAAAGATGTAGGGCACTAGAAGTTGCTGCTGGCTCTGGTCAACATCACCAATGCTTTCACGGTACTCTTCGTACTTAACCCGCTCCTGAGCCGCATGTTGGTCTATGATATAGAGCCCATCTCGCCCTTGGGCAAAGAGATAGGTTCCATGCATTTGCCCGAAAAATTCCAACTCTGGAAAGCTGGATGATTCTTCTCGCTCCAGCTTGTCATAGGCTTTATCAAGACTTGCTAAGTCTAGCTCTGGATGGTCTAGTTGGTCGTAGTTAGCAGGTTTTCTCTCTGCAAAATGCAGTTTTGCTGGCTTGGTCAATTGGTCCAAGGTTTCCTTGGCAAACAAGGTCAAGTCTTGTCCTGCATCAGTCAATTCCACCTGATAATCAGCTACTTCAGCTTGACTAGGTCTTGCCGACTCAGTTTTCTCATAGTAGAGCGTATTTTCTTTGAATGGGAGAATAGTTTGCTCCACCTTCTCACGATTGCGCACGGTCGATTTGGCAAGATTTTCCAAGGCATCAGGTATCAAAGTTTGCTCCTTGAGACTATTAGAAATAGCTTCTGAGACCAGCGTCATCAGTTCTTTTTCCTTGGAAATCCGCACCTCTTGCTTGGTTGGATGCACATTGACATCAGCCAGATAAGGGTCGATATGAATGTGAATGACAGCCAGTGGAAAACGGCCTACCATGAGCTTACTACCATAGCCGTCAAGAATTGCACGATTGAGCAGGAAGTTCTTGATATAACGGCCATTGATGAAGAGACTGATATAGTTACGATTCGCCCGAGTCAACTCAGGCAGGGACACAAAACCTGAAATTTCGAAATCAAGGTCAGAATTCTCAATTTCAATCATCTTCTTGGCACTCGCCAAACCGTAAATCCCTGCAATAGCTTGTCGCAGTTGGCCAGCCCCTGCTGTTCGCGTCATTTCCTTGCCATCACTGATTAAACTAAAAGAAATCTCAGGATGGGCCAAACCCAGACGATTGACAATATCAATGATATGAGACAACTCTGCTTGCTGGCTCTTCATATACTTGAGGCGGGCAGGCGTGTTGAAAAAGAGATCCTCCACACAAACCTTGGTTCCCACAGGACTAGTCGCTGGGATGACTTCCTCAACTTCACCCCCACGCGCAACTAGCTTAGTTCCGTGACTTGCACCATCCACAGCCGTCAACAGAGTTAAGACACTAACAGACGCTATAGAAGGAAGGGCTTCACCACGAAAACCAAGCGTCCGAATTCGAAAAAGATCCGCTTGATTTTTGATCTTACTGGTCGCATGACGGCGAAGGGCCAGCTCCACCTCATCGTGGGCAATTCCATGACCATTATCTGTGATTTGGATTTTCTTGAGACCAGCTTCCTCAATCTCAATGATAATCTGGCTAGAGCCAGCGTCAATGGCATTTTCTACCAACTCTTTAACCACACTGGCAGGACGTTCAATGACCTCTCCTGCCGCGATCTGGTTCGCCAGCACCTCTGGCAATTCAATAATATGAGACATCTTTCAGCCCCTTTCCGTATCTATTTTCCTAGAAATTGATTAGTGCTATTATACCATATTTCAGATAGGACAGAAAAGCAAGCACCACATAGGATACAAATCCCTCCACATAGACAAAGTCCCTTGCCAGGTGTCGTAAAATAGTGTTTAATAAAAGTGTACAAGAAGTGATCACAATTTTGTATGAAAAACAAGGAGAGAAATTTATGAAAGTAGAACTACAGATTAGTGAGACTTACGAGGAGGAAAAACTGATTGTCCAAGCACCTCAGCCGACAGATAAAGTCCAGAAAGTCATCGAGTTCGCAGAAAATCTTGACCAAAAAGAAACAATCAAAGGAAAGATTGATAATCAGGTCTATCTAGTTAAGATTGGTAAGATACAACGCTTCTATATCGAGAATCGGAAGGTTCTAGCAGAAACCGCGAGTCAGACCTACAGCATTGATTTGCGACTCTATCAGGTCCTTGAAATCTTGCCAAGCAATTTTATCCAAATTTCCCAATCAGAAATCATCAATATCGATTCCATCTCTCATCTCAAGCTCACCCCCAACGGCCTAGTAGAAATTTTCTTGAAAAACGAAAGCTTCACCTACTCTTCACGCCGTTATCTAAAAACCATCAAGGAGAAATTAGAACTATGAAAAAACAAATCTTCCACGACGCAGCTACTGGTGTTCTTATCGGCCTCATCCTCTCTATCATCTTTTCACTCATTTATGCACCAAGTACCTACGCCCCGTTAAGTCCCGACTCTCTCATCGGCCAAGTGATGGCTCAACATCAGGTTCACGGTGCCCTGGTCTTGCTCTACTGTACTCTTATCTGGGCAGCCATCGGTATGCTCTTCAACTTTGGCAACCGCTTATTCAGCCGTGACTGGAGCATGCTTCGTGCGACGCTTTCCCATTTCTTCCTCATGCTAGTAGGCTTTATCCCACTAGCAACTCTAGCAGGTTGGTTCCCCTTCCACTGGATCTTCTATCTCCAGCTCATTATCGAGTTTTCAATTGTCTACCTCATCATTTGGACTATTTCCTATAAAAGAGCATCAAAAAAAGTAGACCATATCAATCAACTCTTGGAGCATAGAAAGTGAGAGTGCTGATAAAACCACTTGGAATAATAAAAAAGTCAAGCCTAAGCTTAACTTTCCAACTCATACAAATCTGCGATAATAGCTGCGACATGTTTGATATCTCCCAGCATGCCTCGCATTTCAAAGTCAGCCAATACAGGGAAACCAAAACGTTGACTGTATTGCTTGGCTGTCAGGCAGTATTGGTTATTAAAGTTACGATTTCCTGAACCAACCACACCAAAACACTTACTAGCATTGTCACCATAAGCGATAAAATCCCCCACTGGTGTTGTCAAAATCTCGACATCTCCGTTATCAACGCCATTCCCACCTTCTAGGTAAGTCGGCAAAAAAGCAACATAGGGATGGTCCATTTCATAGAAATCTTGGCCTTCCTTGACCAAATCCTTGATATGAATCTTTTGAACTTCAATTCCCTCGTACTGGGACAAGAGATAGTCTTTCAAGCGCGTCACAAAACTTTCAGTATTGCCACTCAGACTAATATAAACTAAAGAAATTGTCTTCATATTTTCCTCCATGATTTTATTTTTAATCGAAAAAGAACTACCAAGATTGTATCTTGATAGTTCTTTTTTGTCAATACTTAAGCAAGTTCTTCTGTTTCTTCTTCTGCCAAGGCTTTCTGCTGACGCCACATCTTATAGAAGACAAGGGCTAGGAAGAGAATATTGATGACGATATAGAAAATGCTAACAGCTTTTGAACCAATACTCATTGTCAAACGCATGGTCTCATCTTGAAGCAACTGCACAGCGTCTTGCAAAGTCACATAGGTATAAATTGAACCAATAATAGCTAACAAAACATAGCCAACATAAGTATAGTTTGCATATTGCAAATTCTTACGAATAAGGAAGACAATCGCTACTACCACTAAAATAGCAGACAGCACAATCAAGGCAACATTAAAAATAGAATGAGATGCTTCTGCTACTCTATAGCTATAATTAATGCTATCTTCTACCTGCTGAGCACTGACCCCTGCAACTTGTTTTTGAGCAGCACGAAGGACTTCTTTGCTAGGTAAGGGCTTCAAAAGTTCAAACAGAGACGTAGCTGAAATAAGGGCAGACAAGATTAGCAAGACCCATAGATAAATCGGTTTCTTTTTCATGATAGAACCTCCTGATGTTATTATTGATATTATAGCACTTTTTGTAAAGGGATACAAATATTATAGTGTAGTTTCTACCTGTTTTCGGTAGGCTTTTGGCGATTTTCCGCACAATTTTCGGAACACTTTATAGAAATATCCAACATTACTGTAACCAACCGCATAACAAATATCTTCAATACTGTCACTAGTTGAAAGCAAAAGTTGTTGGGCAGCCTTAATGCGTTGTTTGTTTAAAAGCTCTGCGAAGGTCGAATTGGTTTCTCGCTTAATCAACTGTCCCAGATAGACAGGATTGATAAAAAGATCCTTACTGATATCCTTAAGGGAAAGTTCTTTCTGATAATCACGACCAATAACTTCTAGCACACTAACCACATTTTCATTCATTCGATATTGCCCAAAGAATCGAGTCAGAGTTTCCTTGATATAAGGAACCAATTCATCGAAGGATTGAATAGCATGAATCGTTTTGACAATATCCGTCAAATCATCAGCTTTGAGATGCTCAAATAAATGGAAGACATCCATGACAAACTGGATAAAAAGCTGTTTGGTAATCGGAACACGCGGCGTATTTTCAAGAACCACCTTCTCCAAAAGGTTCAACTCTTCCACGATTTGATTGAGATTTCCCTGAATGATAACCCTATAAATCGGTTCGTAATAGGCAAAGAGACTCTCAGACTGTTTTAGATTTACAGAACCGTAAAAGAGGGCTTTCTCAGCATTCAGCTTCCAGCGTTCAAAGTGTTCTTGATAAGGAGCTTCAAAGGGAGTAACGACTAAACCATCTAGGACTTGATCAGAAATAAAAATCTGCCAGTCTTGACCCAAGACATAGTAGGGAATGGTGAAGGAGCCTTGTTTTTCCTTAGCTAGGCCTATCCACCAATTCTCCTCACCTCCTAGATAACTAACAAATCCAGCCTCGTCTAAATCTTGACTGAGGGTCTGACTTTTCTTCCCTCTCTCGCCGAGCTGACCTGCAATCTTCTCCAGCAGATTTCCCAACTCTACCTTATCAACAGGTTTGACCAGATAGTCCACCACACTAAGGTTCATTGCTCTTTTGACATAATCAAACTCCTGATAACCTGAGAGCAGGATATAGGCAGCATCTGGTAAAATCTCTTTCATTTCCCGAATCATATCAAGCCCTGTTTTGTCGGGCATATTAACATCTGAAATGATGACATCAACAAGATTTTCCTGAACATATTCTAGGGCTTCATCGGCATGACTGGCTGTTGCGACGACCTCCATATCCCACTTATCAAAGGGAATCAAACGTTTCAGACCTTCTGTCACCATGTACTCATCATCTACTAATAATACTTTATACATTTTCTCCCTTTCTACTCATCTTGAATTGTAATACGATACTGAACACCTGCTTGCTCTGCAGACTCTATAGTAATAGCATAGCGATCCCCAAAATAGAGCACAAAACGCTCATGGACATTGACAATCCCGATAGACTGCTTTTGTTCACTGTAACTGGCTTGGTGTTCAAAATGTCTCTGACTTAACTTTTCTCGAATACTTGTCAGTTTTTCAGCCGACATACCACGGCCATTATCTACCACTAAAATTTCCACAAAACCATCCTGTTTAAGCGCCTTGATGCTAATCACATTATCTGTCCGTCTGTGGTCAACACCATGCGCGAAATAATTTTCTACTAGCGGTTGCAAAGTAAACTTGGGAATCTTCATATTCTCTAACTCTGGATCTATCTTGAAACCATAGGCAATGGACTTGGGATAGCGAACCATGCAGAGATAGCTGTATTTACGACAAAATTCTAATTCCTGTTTGAGAAGAGTCTCTCTTTCGTCGGAAATATTGTTACGCAAGAGACTACTGAATTCATAAATGATATCTGCTAACTCATCTTGACTTTGCATGACTGCGTACATGCGCAAGAACTCCAGCGTATTGTACATAAAATGAGGATTGATTTGAGCCTGCAAGGCCCGCATATTGGCATCTTTTTGACTAAGCTCTAACTGGTAAATATCATGGATATTCTTTTCCAAGCGATCCAACATATCATTGGTGGTCTCTGCGATTAAGAGCAATTCCTGATCCTTTTCAAGCGTATCGATGCGAAGACCTTCTTCCCCTTGGGCAATAGCTTGAATAGAATCCACCAAATCCACTACCTGCTTTTGGTAGTTCGCAAAGGTCTTCCTCAAAGTCAGATAGAGAATGACAATAAAGAGAAGGCTCAAACCCACAATCAAAGCAGAGCTGGCAACTGTTCCTTGTAAAACAAAGTTTTTAGGAACTGCCACCTGAACCTGATATCCATGAGAAGTCATACCAACAAACCAGTTCTCATGTTCCCTATTGACCCTCTCACCAATATGAAAAATCTCCGTATCAAATGGTGATGTCACAGTAACAGCCATCGGAATATGACCTCGGGTATTGTCAATGGCATGATATAAAACTTCTGGATCCAAGGAGATGTATATCACTCCTATAGATTGATCCGTTGCTGGATCCAGAACTGGAATTCCAAAACTATTGGCCTCTGGTTTAAAGGCCTCAGCTGGCAAGACATGACCACTTCTTTTATCCCTTGTTGAAACATAAACTTCTTTAAAATCCTGCAAGACGATTGCAACACCCGTTATAGAGTCATTTTGGACATAAAGATCATCAATGTTTTCATACAGAGAAATAGAAGTTGACGAAGCTGCTTGATGCTCCAACAGCCAATAAAAATACTCAGAAGTTGACAAGCTAAAGTACTTATAAACCCCTTGTATCCGGTCTTGATTGGCTACTAAATCTTGCGCCAGTTGGGCTGATTCTCTATAATAATACTCCACTTCATCAACTGTTCGAGTGGTTACACGTTGAGCTACTCTTTGAGCTTCCTTTTCCCGTGAATCCCAGTCAGCGTAAGAGAGTAAGATTGCAAAACTCGCAATAATAATCATCATCACTGAACTGTAGGTTCTCAGAAGCGTATGTAGCCAAAACTGCTTCATTCTATTTTGTCGCCAATTTTTCATGGATACTTTCATAGACCGGTTCCAACATATCACTGATAAAGAAATGCCACATCCCAATTCCTACAAAGAAAAGTAGGGCAGGCATATAGTAACCAATTGCCACAAGTAGCACTGTCCCAAGGAGAACCTTGGCCACAGCCGCTAAGCTCATAAAGATGCCAATCAAGGATAGTTTGAGGCTATTTCGATAGGACAAATCAAAATAAACTTGTAATTTCAAAGATACTGTATAAGCCAAAAAGATCAGGGCAACTACTAAGACATTCAAAAAGGTCGCAATCAAATGAATAATAGTCTGATGAGGCAATTGCACCAAGAGATACAGGCCATAGACCAAAACTAGATCCACCCCTAAAAAACTATAGAAAATCAGGTTGCTTGAGACGAAATTTTGCTTATAAAGAGACCACGCCTCCTTCAAACTGTATTCCCGAAAGCTATAACCATGTTCTGCATACAGGCTCATCAAGGTGGCACTAGCCGGCGCTAGACCAAGGATAATCCCTCCCACCAAGGTTAGTAGCCAAAAGAAGGCTGTCGCAATCATCCCTAAAAAGAAACGATTAAAGACAAAGTCTAAAAATCTACCCATGATATCCCCCTAAAAATAACTATGAAACTATTATATCATATTTCAAGCGTTTTCAAAAACTTCTAGTATCCATTTACAATCCCATCAAACCATGGTAAAATGAGAATTGTGAAAAAATTATCAGGAGACAATTCATGAAGAAATCTATCTTAACTACACTTCTTTTTGCAGTTCTTTACTTCCTCTGCATGGGGATTGGTGTCCTTTTGGGCAATCTATTTGACCAAACTGGAAACATGTTTTATGCGCCTGCCTTTACTGCCCTTGTCGGCGGTAGCATCTATATGATCCTAGTCGCAAAAGTTCCGCGTTTTGGAGCCATTACCACTATCGGCCTTGTCATTGCTCTCTTTTTCTTGGGAACTAAACACGGTGCCGGTGCCTTCCTTCCTGGAATTATCTGCGGTCTCCTAGCAGATGCAGTAGCTAACCTCGGAAAATACAAGGACCAAACTAAGAATTTCCTTTCTTTCATACTCTTTGCCTTTAGCTCAACTGGTCCAATCTTACTTATGTGGATTGCGCCCAAAACCTATATGGCAACCCTTCTAGCAAGAGGAAAATCACAAGAATATATCGACCGTATCATGGTTGCTCCAAACCCTGGAACCATCCTTCTATTTGTCGCAAGTGTTGTCATCGGAGCCCTAGTTGGTGCCTTAATTGGACAAACCTTGAGTAAAAAATTTGCACAGAAAATCTGATTACTAAAAAAGAGCCACACGGCTCTTTTTTATTTATGGCTCAATTTCTTGGTCAAGAAATCTCCCAAGAATTGGATTGCAAAGATAATCAAAATGATAATGATGGTTGCCAAGATGGTCACATCGTGATTGTAGCGGTTAAATCCATAAGCGATGGCTACGTTACCGATACCACCAGCTCCAACTGCCCCCGCCATAGCTGTTTCCCCAACAAGGGAAATCAAGGTCACAGTCGTCACACGGATCAAATCTGGAAGACCTTCTAGTAAGCCTGATTTTCCTAGGTTAAAATTTTTTAACCGAAAAACTTCTTTTTTCTAGTGATAAAATCAACCCTATCACACTCACTACCAAAAACACCCACCAACAAAGCCTGATATCTTGTAAAGCTAAGAAGGAAAATACAGACATCCCCAAGGGTAATGTTAGGGAAAAAATCATACTCAAGAGATTATTACTTCTAGCTAATACATCCGCACTCAAATTAGACAATAACAGAGTATCTAATTTAGGCATTGATTTCGACATCAAATACATGATAAAGGCTAAGCAAACAACACCTACTAGAGGAGAAAAATCTAAAATATTAGCAGTAGCAAGTAAGACAAACAGACTTGCATTGAGCAATAGCAAACTTGAAAACGACAATTTCCCAAAATAATCATGGGGAGTTAGGCTACCAAGAATAGCTCCTCCCAAGCTAACACATTCGATTAAAAATAGGGCCTGAGCATAGCTGAGATGGTAGATAGTATGGTCTAATAAGTAAAAGTGATAAATACCTCCAACAGCTCCTCCCAAAGTATTCATCACTAAAATGACAAGGATCATTTTAAACAATGATTTACTTTCTCTCTGCCTAAAGATATCATCCATGTCCGCATAGATTGCCTTAACTTGTTGAAGTAAACTAATCGACTCATTCTCTACCGTTACAGACAAATACGTCAATTCTCTTCTATTTTTGAACAAAATAAGAGAAGATAGTAAAAAGAAACCAGCATTCACAATCGCAACAAAAGAAAAATTTTGGTGGCTTGTTGTGAGTAACCACACTCCTAAGGCTTGACCTCCTAGATTTGATAAATAGGAGACAAACTGAGTAAAGGAATAAGCTTCATAGAGCTTATCTTCCGAAATATTATGCTGGATAATCGGCATACGAAGACCTGCTGTATAATCTGATAAAATATCCGAACAGATATTAACCATACAGATAAAAGCAAACGTTACGAAGTTCTGATCATGAATCACACTAGCAATCAAAAGAAATAGTAGACTTTGCACACAACCAACCCAGATAATTGTCCCTGCTTTATTCCGAGTATGATCAGCCTTAATCCCAACATAAAAAGTAAATAGGAAAGGTAAAATCGTAATCATATTCGCCATAAATACAGCTATATTTTTAAAGGGTAGACTCGCAGCATAAACGATAAATACCAGATTATAAATATAAGCTCCACTTGAGCTCAAAAACCTTGATAAGGTAAGTATCCTAAATAAATGATGTTTTAAGAATAGTTTCATAATAGGCCTTTCTCACATTTCAAAGAGTATTCTATTGAAATCAGTCTAACAAAAAAAGCGGGAGTCCCCACTTTTTTGTAATATATTTTTTCTGAAAATAGGAACTCTAGCTCCTAGATACTAGAATTATCAATCCATCCACAAGGCTATTATTTTTCATCGGTCGATGTAATGAGAATATATTACAAATCTTTATTTGAGAACTGACTTGCAAAATAGTTTTCATAGTATCTTGCACCATCTACATACTCTAAATCTTGTAAGATTGTAATGCCCCTCCGGATTTTTTCAAGACCCTTATTTTCTACTTTAAAAATAGTATCATAATATCCTTTAGCAATCATATAAATGATTTTAAGATAAGCTTGAGATTCTGGTAAATCTCGTTTTTCAATCTGAAAGATAAAATAATCTGCTTTTAATTTATCCTTTTCCTCTATCGCTTTAAAGAGTCCATTAATCAAAATGGTATCGATACCAACTTTATTACTAGGCAAAGAACCTAATAAATCCGTCTTTTGTAACATCTCCCTAGAATATTTAAAATAGAGGGGCAGAGGAAACAAAGGAGAAATCGTTGAAAATAGTTTCAATTCATAATTTCCCCAGATATCAATAGTAAAAAAATAGTCATAGAGAAAAGTTAGTTCTTCATCCGTTGCTCTTATTTCTGAATCAAAAAATACAAGAAGGCTCTTGATACGAATCATTTGTAAGAGATAGCTTTTTTCACCACTTGATCTATACTTTTGAGTCTTCTGTTCATACAAGGAGTGGAGAGAATCAATCCCTTCTCTGTCATATAGATCCCAGAGATTTTCTTGAAAAGCCAAAACCTTTTTCTGAGAAAAACCACGTACCAAGTACATAAATTCATTCAAATCAGAGTGGATGTTATCTAAAGCAGTAATCAATTTCATAGAGGATAAGTCTGCTTCTCCACGCTCAAATTTGCTCAGCATGGAATAAGTAAACTCTCCTCCCGTCGCCTCCTG
Source organism: Streptococcus mitis (assembly GCF_047460035.1). Lineage (GTDB taxonomy): Bacteria > Bacillota > Bacilli > Lactobacillales > Streptococcaceae > Streptococcus > Streptococcus mitis_DW. The sequence continues at coordinate 50,431 of NZ_JASHHB010000010.1, forward strand.
TAGAGATACATTCCGACTCTTTCTCAATTCTTTAAAAACTTCTCCCAGATTTTGCATATTGACTCCCCACAATTCTTAACTCTCTTACTCATAAAAGCGACGATTGATAGCAACCAGTACAGAAAATTTCAAGTCTTGACTATAACGACAACTCCTATGAATGATGTACAGATTGCCTAGATCTTTTTATTTATGGCTCAATTTTTTGGTCAAGAAGTCTCCCAAGAATTGGATTGCAAAGATAATCAAAATGATAATGATGGTTGCCAAGATAGTCACATCGTGATTATAGCGGTTAAATCCATAAGCGATGGCTACGTTACCAATACCACCAGCTCCAACCGCACCGGCCATAGCGGTTTCCCCAACAAGTGAAATCAAGGTCACAGTCGTCACACGAATCAAATCCGGCAGACCTTCTGATAGGTAAACACCCACGATATCCCAGAAGGTCGCTCCGCTCGCTTGAGCCGCCTCAATGACACCACCATCTAGCTCAGCCAAGACAACCTGCACCTGACGGGCAAAGAAGGCAAAGACCGCAAAAGATAGGGGTACAATAGCCGCATTTGGCCCGATACTTGTTCCTACGATTAGATGAGAGAAGGGTGACAAGACTGCCAAGAGGATGATGAAAGGAACCGCACGGAAAATAGAGGTAATCTTGTCTAAAATCCAGAAGACAACCTTATTTTCCAAGACACCACCTGGCGCTGTCAAGACAAGGAAAAGACCGGCTACCAGTCCCAAGAACCCTCCGATGATGAAGGAAAGAACTGTCATATAAAGGGTTAAGTAGATGGCTGTTCCCCAGCCTGCCTGACCAGCCCAGCCCATTTTATAAACATTTGGTAAATAGGTTTGAATCAATGATTCCATCTTACTGTCCTCCCTTCAATACTTTTAGTTGTACGCCTGCTTGACGAATGGCTTCTTGGGCACCTGCTAGCGCTGCTTTTTCACCAGACAGTACCACAACCAATTCTCCAACAGGAGTTCCATCGAGGATTTCGATATTTCCATAGAGGATATTAGCCGTTACTTGGTAATGCTTGTACAATTCATTCAAAAGTGGCTCGTCTGTTGAAGCACCTGCATACTTGAGTTGCACTAAAAGACTGTTTTCAGACAGATGTTGCACGATTTCTTGCTTCTCGATTTTGACCATGGCTTCGTCAATACCTGTAGCTGTTGAGATAAAGTCTTGAGTCAAAGGTTGTTTAGGGTCTGAGAAGATTTCAAGAACACTACCCTCCTCAATCAAATGTCCATCCTGCATAACTGCCACACGGTTGGCAATGTCTTTGACAATCTGCATTTCATGCGTAATCAAGACAACAGTCAAGCCTAATTTTTGGTTCAAATCTTGCAACAAGGCCAAAATCTGCTTGGTTGTCTTAGGGTCAAGGGCAGAAGTTGACTCATCTGAAATCAAGATTTTTGGATCATTTGCCAAGGCACGCGCAATGGCCACACGCTGTTTTTGCCCTCCAGATAGCTGTGAAGGATAATTTTCAGCACGGTCTGCCAAGCCAACCAAGTCCAACAACTTAGCTACTTTAGCCTTCTTTTCTTCCTTGCTAAGTCCAGAGTGTTTGAGTGCAAAGGCTACATTCTCCTCTGCTGTCTTTTGGCTCATCAGGTTAAAGTGCTGGAAAATCATTCCAATATCTTGACGTTTACGACGCAACTGCTCTGCCGTCAAAGTCACCTTACCATCAAAAATCACATCGTCGTCAATGGTGATTTTACCTGCAGATGGTTTTTGCAAAAGGTTAATCACCCGTACAAGGGTTGATTTCCCTGCTCCAGAATATCCAACAATTCCGTAAATATCCCCTTCTTGGATGTGAATGGTCACATCCTTGACCGCTGTGATGGTTCTCTTCTTTTGATGAAAAGTCACATCGATCTGATCTAACTTGATAATATCTCTACTCATAGCTTCTAATCAGCTCCTCTACTAATTCAATATGGGTGTAGTAATCGGCGATTCGCACATTTTCATCTCCACCGTGGTCTCGGCTATTGGCATTTCCTAGACCAAAGGCCACCATTGGCACCTCTAGGGCATCAAAGACCATATGCATAGGCCCTGTCCCCGCTGTCGTCGGCAAGACTGAAACGCCCTGTGGATAGAATTTCTTAGCCAACTCGATCACATTGAGAATGGCTGGTGCGCTCATATCGCTTCGATAGCTCATCTCTCCCAAGGTATAGTATAATTCTACCTTATCAAAGCCATTTTTGTCTAGCTGTTTCCGAATTTTTTCCAGAACATCATGCGGTTCTAGGCCAGGAACCAAACGAACTTCTAACTTAGCACTAGCTTCTGCAGGCAAAATCGTTTTGACTCCTTGTCCTTGATAACCTGACTGAATCCCTTCGATATTAAGAGCTGGCTCGAAAAAGAAACGTTTTAGAAAGGCTGCGCGGTCCTCTTGTAAAAGAGGCAATTCCAAGCCATAAATCTGGCTGATTTCCCCTGGATTTCGTTGAGCATAGGTATCCACCAAGGCCAATTCTCGCTCATTTGGTTCTTGAACTTCTTCGTACAAACCTTCAACCAAGATACGGCCATCTGCTGCACGAAGAGACTGTAAGGCTTGAAGGAGGTACCAGGGAGCTGATTCCACAACCCCACCATAACTAGAGTGGATATCCACATCAGCGCTTTTTACCTTGGCATCAAAGGTCACAATCCCTTTATTTCCACCAGAAATTTCTAGCTGTTCCAAGGCATTTTTGGTCCCTTGTTCCCAGACCAACAAATCTGCTCCACGGAGTTTATCCGCATGTTTTTCCAGATACTTATCTAGGTCTGTCGAAGCCGATTCCTCCGCTCCCTCCATGATAAAACTGATATTGACAGGCAGGTCATCATGGTGTTGCATGTATTTTCTCAAAGCACTCAAACGAGCTGTGATATGACCCTTGTCGTCATCAACCCCACGCCCATACATGAAGCCATTGCGGACCGAAAGCGTAAAGGGATCCTCTGTCCACACCTGATCCCCGTCCGCTGGCACAGTGTCATAGTGGTTATAGAAAATCAGGGTCTTGGCATCTGGACGCGAACTCTTGAAATGTGCCATGACAAAAGGCGCCGTATAAGTCTCATCAATCTCCACTTCAGCCCCAACACGCTTAAAAATCTCACCCAGATAGTTGGCAACTTCTTTGAGACCCACCTGTTGGGCAAAGACCGACTTCTTAGAAATCAAGGTACGCAAAACCTCAAAATAATGCTGGGCCACATGATCCTTTTCAAATTTTTCAATCTGTTCTTGTTCACTAGGAAAAACCATATTCTCTCTACCTTTCTATGAACCTATAGTCTTCTTTACAATCCCTGCTCTATACAAAAGCAAGAGGTGGAATTTTCTCTCCCACCTCCCTGTTTCTTATTACCAAACTGGTTGATCCAAACCGTCTGATGTTTCTTCGATAACTTTTTTCACTTCATCTGTGTGGTAAGCTGCGATTACTTTCTTGATAGCATCAGCCTTAGGTGATGTTTCCCAATCTTTTTTCGCAACGATAATGTTGTACCATTGTTTTGAGTTTTCATCAGCTTGTTCTTTGAAAAGTGCTTTCTTGTAGTCCAATTTTGCTTCTGTAACGAAGGTATTGTTTACAACGGCAGCGTCAACTGATGACAATGAACGAGCTGTTTGGCTAGCGTCCAATTCAGTGATTTTCAAGTTCTTTGGATTTTCTTTAATGTTGGCCACTGTTGCAAGAGCAGTTCCTGAAACGTCCAATTTAATCAAGCCAGCTGATTGAAGCAAGTAAAGCGCACGGCTTTCGTTTGTAGCATCGTTCGGTACAGCGATTTCTCCGTTTGCTGGGATATCTTCTACTTTAGTGTACTTGTTGTCACTTCCATTCAAACCTGAGTAAAGGCGGATTGGAGAGATATAAGTATCTGCAATCGCTACAAGGTCTTTCCCGTTTTCCTTGTTCCAGTTGTTCAAGAAGTTGTAGTGTTGGAAGGCGTTCAAATCTACTTCGCCATCAGCAGTTGCCTTGTTTGGTTGTGAGTAGTCTGTGAACTCTGTAAATTCCAAAGTAATACCGTCTTTTTTAACCAATTCTTGGATTTTGTCCCAACGTTTTTCTTCAGAACCGCTACGGTTAACAGTTGCGATTTTGATAGTTGTTGCATTGTCTGCTTTCTTTTCTGAGTTTCCGCAAGCTGCAAGAGCCAAACCTGCGACTGTAGCAAGGGCTGCTACACCAAGCCATTTTTTAATTTTCATGATTCTTTCTCCTTAAAAATAATACCGTACTAGTATCTCACAATTTATTTGATTTCACAAATTGTTATTAGATAGTCAGATATATAGTTTAAAACTATATCCTTAAAAACTGAGAAATCATCCACCTTATTCAGAATGGATGATTTCAAGAAATTATTTAATATCAGCTTCTGCTGGTAGGTAAGTGTCTCCGAAGAATTGTTTAGACAATTTTTCAAGAGTTCCGTCTTTGTAGAGTTCTTGGATACGTTTGTCTACAAATGTTTTCAACTCATCTTGACCTTTAGCAAGAAGTGGGTAAACATAAGGTTGTTGGTCGCTTGGAAGTTCGATCACTTTCAAGTTGTCCAAACCTTGGTCCTTGATGACTGTTTCAACACCGATTTTATCAAAAATCTTGTAGTCAAACTGGCCATCGCTCAAGCGTCCCATGATTTGTTGGAAGTCCGCTTTAGTATACTTTAGGACAGTTGGATTATCTGAATGTTGTTTGTTGTAGTCTTCTAGCTGTTTAGCAGAAGTTGTCCCTTGAACAACTTCTGTTGATTTTCCACCGATATCATCAAGCGATTTGATGCTAGGGTCATCTTTTTTCACTACAAGAACGTTAGGGTTTTTAGCAGTTGGAGCTGCATAAAGGTATTTTTCAGCACGTTCTTTCGTGTAGCTGATGTTGCTAACAGCCATATTGTAACGGTCGGCATCAAGTCCTGCAAAGACTCCTGACCACTCTGTCTTCTCAAACTTGACATCATACTTGTCAGAGTCTTTAAAGATAGCGCGAACCACTTCAATTTCGTAACCAGTCAATTCGCCATTTTCTTCATAGTTGAATGGTTTTGGTGTAGCATTAGTTGCAACGATAATTTCTTTCTTGCTAGCTGCTTCTCCTTCTTTCTTAGCACCACCTGAGCAAGCTGCTAGTACACCTGCAGCAACAAGCCCTAGAGCAGCAAGAGATGAGTATTTAACGATTTTTTTCATTTCATTTCCTCCAAAATAGAATACCTTATAATCTTAACAGAAAAAAAACATTTACGCCATTATATGATATCTATCTCTGTGATAGGTTTTCTTTATGGCTGATTTATACTCAATGAAAATCAAAGAGCAAACTAGGAAGCTAGCCGCAAGCTGTACTTGAGTACGGTAAGGCGACGCTGACGTGGTTTGAATTTGATTTTCGAAGAGTATTAAAAGACCAAACGCAAGAGTGCAATTAAGATCACTCCAAAGAGAACTGTTCCGACTAGATTGCGGTAACGAAAGGCCACCCAAGCTGTTGGAAATACGGCTAAGAAGTCCAGCCATTTGATTTGAGGAAAACTCCCAACCTTACCTGTCACTACGCTTGACAGAATCAAGGCAAAGATAATAGAAACGGGCAAGAACTTCAAAAAGCGCTCAACGATCGCAGGCAAACCCTTATACTTGACCAAGATGAAGGGAATCATACGGGGAATCCAGGTCACCAAGCCAGAGAAAATAACTGCTAATAAAAGATACTTACTGACCATCTAATACCACCCCCATTGTACAACCAAGTAGCGTCGCAAACAGAACAGCTAGTGACTGAGACACCACTGTCAAGAGCAAAAAGAAGGACACCGCAACAACTGCTAGGATAATGAGCAGATTGCGGACAGGAATCCGTCTTTGCATAATCTGAAATTGCGAAGCAAAAATACCAATAAACATCCCAACCAGGGCAAAATCCAAGCCAAAGATTTCTGGATTTGGCAGCAGACCACCCAGAGCCGTTCCGACTACTGTTCCCACAAACCAAGCCACATAGCTGTTAAGATTATTTCCGTGCATCCACATCGGATGGACCTTGTCTGCATGGGCTAACTCGCCCATCAAAACGCCATAGGTCTCATCCGTCAAGAGACTAGACATACCGATATTTTGCCAGAGACTGGTATGACGGAAATAGGTTGACGCATGCAAACTCAACAAAAAGAGACGCAAATTAATCAAAAAGACCGTCATAGCAATAGCTGCCACAGGTGCTTGAACCGCAATCAGTGCCAACATGGCAAACTGGGCGCTCCCAGCATAAACAAAGAGGCTCATCAAGCCCATCTCAACAGGTGTCACATAGGGCGCACCAATAATCCCACAGGCCAAGCCAATACTGACATAACCAAGGGCCGTTGGCATGGCCGCCTGCGCCCCCTCCCAAAATCCTTTTTCTTTCATCTTTCTCCTCATATTGTCTTAATAATACTCAATGAAAATCAAAGAGCAAACTAGAAAGCTGGCCACAGGTTGCTCAAAACATTGTTTTGAGGTTGCAGATAGAAGCTGACGCAGTTTGAAGAGATTTTCGAAGAGTATAAGTAGGCTGAAAAGGCTCCAGCCATAGCATGGACTATTATAACACATTCAGGAAAGAGAAAAAAGTCTGCTGATTGTAATCAGACAGACTCCATTTTATTCTTATTTAATCTTGAAGAATTGAACAATTGCCACAATACCTTGATAAATAAAGACAAAGGCAATGGTGTAACTAATATAGAGACCGGTCATCAATGGGTGTCCCATCATGATTAAACCTGCTACGATTCCTAAAATCCCCATCCAAACTAGAGGGGTACCTACCGATTTATCCGTCTTACGAACCTTGAAACCAACGATAGTTTTTGTAATACCATTTGTCAAGGCCCATAAAGAAATGATAAATGGTACAAATGTTACCATTTCAATAAAGCTACCTGAGAACAAGGTAAGAGCGAGGATGAGGGTAACAATTCCTCCAAATAAATTCCAGCCATGCTTTTCTTCTGATTTGAAGTATTGTACAATCTCAGAAATCCCTTGAACTGCAAATACAAGTGCAAACCAGAAAGTCATGGAAGCCAAGCTAATAAGAGGATGTGCAAACATATTAAAACCTACAAAAACTGCAAAAATACCCGCAATTAGTAACAACCATTTCCAAATTTTCGACATTATTTTTCTCCTTTTTTAGAGGAATCTTCCTCTAGTATTCCATAAATCATCATATCCAAAACCTGTGATAATTGATGTTCATATCCTGAAACCAAGTCAGGCAAACTGCTATCTGACGAAACAGTTAAATAATAGGAACGAAACATATCCTGAATCAATCGCAGATAGTCCATAGCTCGTTTCTCATCAATATGCTCTTTCAGTTTGGATTCTGATATAAGTTTTTGACAAACTTGTTCATTCAAGTCCAAAAAGATAGCTTTCTGTGGTGCAATGTCTGCTTCCAATTCTTCTGGTGTCGCAATCATTGCCTCAAAGAAAATGTGGCTATGTTCTGGGTATTGCTGATAAAATTGGTGACGTCTTTCCATATAATCAGCTAAGGAGGGCACTTGACCTTCCACCCCCAGAAACACTGCCAAAGCTTTCTCAAAACTCTCCTGAAAACAAGTTAGATAGAGGTCTGATTTCCCTGAAAAATTATGATACAAAACTCCTTTGGAAATACCATCCACTTTACAAAGTTCATTGATGACAAAACCTTGATAGCCTTTTGTAGCAAATTCAAACAAAGCAGCGGTAATGATTTTCTCTCTTCGTAGTCTTGTTTTTTCTTCTTTTCTCATGTATTTATCTCTACATTTTTTAATTATAAACCGATTGGTCTGAAATGTCAAGCAACTTTCTCAAAAATTTAACAGTCTGCTGATTGTAGCCATCATAAACAGACTGGAATCCAGTCTCAAACATATAATATACACATTCTTCGCTAAATGTTTTCACGGATATTCAAGAGTATGATAAAGGCAGCTAGAAGAAATAGCAATAAAACAAAGCTAACTGCCAGAGTTCCAAAGCTAGTAGCAATGGTTACCAAAGCTATTGTAAATAAGCTAGGTAAAACAACTGTAATGGCACCGATAGAGGATTGAACTGCTCCCATTGACTCCTCAGGTATTTGTTTAAAAATGAGTTCCTGTAATCGAGGAGAGAGGATACCTGCGAAAAAGGCATCCAAGGCACTAAAGATAAGAATCCAGTCAAAACGAACTGCCACAAAGCCAACTAAAAGGAGTAATTGGATAATAAGCGAGGCATATAGGGCTAGTTTTATGGAGATTGTATTCTTCAGATAGCCACTCACAAGGCTTCCGACAATAAGGGCTGACAATTCAAGGGTGGATAACAAGGCAAGAGATTGACCTGTTTGTAAATTCAAAAAGGGCTGATTCCTCAAAAACAGAGTAGAAACAGGAACTGTAACATTTATCACTGCTTGACTAATAGAGATAATAAACAAAACCAAGAGCACCTTATTCATATTCCATATCAATTTTGATGATTGGAGCAGATGCTGGCAAAAGGATTTTACAGAGAGTCCTTCTTGATAGCTAATCGTTTTTTCTACTTTCAAGAGGTCTGTTTTTATGAAAAGAATACCTAAAAATGCGATTAAAAAGGTCAGAGCATTCAGTAAGGAAATAGACTGGATAGATAGAATACCTAGTAAGACTCCTCCTAGAATATTACTGATTGTTTTCACTAAACTAACAGTTGACTGTTTAAATCCAATAGCTTCTGCCAGATGGTCTTGCCCAATAATTCTAATGAAAATCGGAGTGAGCATGGCGCCTGAAAAATAACTCAATGTGTCAGATAAGAGGTTAATCAGACAAATAAATGCTACTAATAACAAGGAAAAGGACTGCCCTGAAAGTGATAAAGAAACGATAGAGTAAAGCAAAAATTTTGCAAAACTAATCATTGTATATTTTAGGACACGATGATGTTGAAAATCCGCCAAAACTCCCAGAAAGATTTGCAGAACTTGAGGAAGGGTTTCTGAAATCGTGATCAGTAAAATCGCCAAAGGGGCAAAAGATGCATCTGCCACATAATTCAAAAAGGCCAGATAAAAAATCGTATCCCCAACCGTTGAAATCCACTGGTTGATGGTTAATTGCCTAAAATTTCTATTTTGAAGAAATACTTTCATCACAACTCCTTTTAAAGTTCCAGTGTATAGAAAACAAGACTTGGTTTAATATTGAACTCCAAGCCTTGCTCATATTCAGATTCATCCATTATATGATGTTCATGCCGTATTTTATAATAAATCATATCTTAAAAATACCAGACCACACTATTCCCTGCTTGTATTTAGCTTCTTTCTTTTGGACAAATTTTGCTAAATCCAACAACTCTGTCGGCGGTTCACCTTTAAAGCTCAACAATTCTTTAGAGACGGCAAAAGAAAGACGTACAGCTAACAAATCTTCATTAGTACTAGAGAACTGTTTTGCTGTTTCCAGCAATTGCTTCCTAAATTCTTCCGTCAAGCTAATTTCTTTATTATTGTATAGGGAATGAATTAACATTTGTAACTGACTTTGTTTTTCCATCGTTTACCTCATTTTATCTAGGACGCCAAGTTTCACTTTTAGTCCAGCCATTTACAGTATGCTCATAATTAAACATATACTGTACGAATTCCCATCTATAAACCACTTCTGCGACTTAGGATCTGCTTGAAGTGCTTTACAAGGATAGTATAACACGAAAATTAGCTTATTTTAGAAAATCGCATATTTGATATTTTTTCTTATAGAAATTTCAGATTTGCAATTGTTGACTACTCAATAAGTTCTTTGTATTGCTTCAAACGCAATTCGAAGAGGGCTAGCAATTGTGGATTTTCTAATACTTGCAGAGATTGGATAAATCTTTCAATCTCTTTTTGATTGCTTCCTTTGGTTTGAAGGAAAATCTTCATTTTCTTTAAAAACTGCCACAATACTTTTTCAAAAACATCGTATGGACGAAGCATGCTCTCTAGCTCAGCTTCAAAAATTGGGATATAAGAGAAAAGTTTACGCTCCATGAGTTCTGATATAATATTCAGAAATCCACTTTTCATATACAATCGATTATGTACCAACTCTTTAAATTCCCTAGATTTCTCAATTAAAGCGGTCGATAAAAATATCAAATCTTGATTGCTCAAGAAGGGCATGGTATTGCAAAAGAGATAGAGTTCAAACCAGGTCCAAGACTCAATAGCATAGAGATAGATAGTCAAAAACTCGCTATCTTCTTTTACTAATGGATAGTTCTTATTTAAGGAATGGAGTGCGTTTTTAATTACAATGGCATTCAAACGACGATAGGTCTCTGCCATCTGTTCTTGCTCGACTTCCTCCAACAGTTGCTCTAAACCAGCTATATCTTGGTGGGCAAAGCGATCCACAACCTTTCTACCAATTCGCATATGTGGAGATTCTTGATAGTTGTTGAGCTTGTGCCCAAACTCATCAAAGGTCACATTTATACCTTGGATAGCTAGAATCAACTTATCTGCAGACAGCATAGACTGCCCTAGTTCGAACTTGGATAGCTGAGAAGCTGTTAGTCCAGCACAAGCCACATCTGACTGCTTGAGCTTTCTAGCCAAACGTAATTCCTTGTAAAATTCCCCCAATTCCATTCTCCCAATCATCTGACCACCTCCTATTCTTTATATATTATATCATTATTTACATTTATTTGTCAAAATATTCTGACATTTCGGCAAGTAAAAAAGTCAGCCTTAAGCTGACTCTTTATTCCATAGTATCAAAAGCGAGACTTGGTTTGGCATTGAGGTCCAAGTTTGCAAAATTTTCTTTGTTCCACTCGCTGACGCTGGCATAGGCAATCATTCCTGCATTGTCTCCACAAAGACGCAGTGGTGGGATGATGACCTTGACATCTGTGATTTCGGCCGCTAGGCGTTCTCTGAGACCTTTATTGGCTGCCACGCCACCTGCCACAACCAGGGTTTTAACAGGGTATTTTCCCAAGGCCTTCTTGGTTTTTGCCATAAGAATATCCAAGACAGCTGCTTGAAAGGAAGCACACAAATCCTCTGTGGACAAGCTTTCTCCCTTTTGCTCGGCATTGTGGTGAAGATTGATAAAGGCCGATTTCAAACCTGAGAATGAAAACTCCAGATTATCTTCCTTAATCATGGCACGAGGGAAATCATAAATATCCTGTCCCTGATGAGCTAGCTCGTCAATCTCACGACCAGCAGGATAGGTCAAACCCATGACACGGCCAACCTTATCATAGGCCTCACCAACCGCGTCATCTCGCGTTTCCCCAACAATCTTGTAGTCACCAGCCTCCGAAACATAAACCAACTCTGTGTGCCCACCGCTAACCAAGAGGGCTAGCAAGGGAAACTCCAAAGGCTCCACACTCTGAGCGGCCATGAGGTGGCCAGCCATGTGGTTAACGGGAATCAGCGGAAGCCCATGTGCCCAAGCAAAAGCCTTGGCAGCTGACAAACCAACTAGTAAGGCTCCGACCAAGCCCGGTCCATAGGTAACCGCCACAGCTGTTACGTCCTCTTCGGTAATTCCTGCTTCTGCTAGAGCCTCCTCGATACAGGCTGTAATGACCTCGACATGGTGACGACTAGCTACTTCTGGCACTACGCCCCCAAAACGTTTGTGGCTCTCGATTTGACTAGCAATGACATTGGACAAGAGCTGGTCGTCTTTTTTTAAGACAGCGACACTGGTCTCATCACAGGATGTCTCAAATGCTAAAATATATCTATCCTTCATCTATTTCTCTCTTCATGATGATGGCGTCCTCGACTGGGTCATGGTAGTAGGCCTTTCGCTCAGCGATGACTGCCATCTTTTCTTTCTTGTAAAATGCTTGCGCTCTTTGATTTGACTTTCTAACTTCGAGAAAAATCTCCTTGTCTGTCGGCAATTGAGCAAACAAGGTCGAGGCAATCCCCTGACCCTGATAGGCTCCTTTAACAGCGATTTGCAGGACTTCTGCCTCAAAGATATTTTCCTGCACAGCTAGAAAGCCAATCACTTCTGCCCCATCATAAGCCAGAGCATACCAAGTCTGGTCTTGGGACAGGTCTGCTTGGATTTGTTCCAGAGTCCAAGGACTGACTGGGTAAACAGTTACCATGACAGCGTAGATGGCTTGAGCCAAGTCAGGCTGTTGTTGGATTCGTTTGATTTCTATCATAGGCGTTTAATGTAAGACTCGCCAGACTCGGTGTGATTCTTGAGCCAGTTTTCCTCAGCCTCAACACGTTTGAGGTAGTTCGGCACAAAATCATGCAAGGAGTCTGCTTCCTTGTCCCAAGCCAAAAGAGCAAGATTAGCTGCATTTGGCAGGGTTTCTTTGTAATTAGTCCTTGGCAAGTGTTCTTGAATCTGCTCCACAAAGGGGGCAACTTCTCCGACAAAGGTAACCTGACTAGCCCCCTTGATTAACTCAATCACTCGCTCAAAGGGTAAGTGCGCTTCTGGCATGACAGGTTTGGCATTTTCATAAAATCCTGCATAAACGTTGTTGCGACGAGCATCCATCAAAGGGACGAACAAACCTTCTTGTTGGTAGGGCACCAGAGCCAAGAGGCTCGACATACCAACTAACTCAATGTTCAGAGTATGAGCCAGCGTCTTAGCAGTGGCTACCGCAATTCGCAAACCTGTGTAGCTACCTGGCCCTTCCGCCACCACGATTCGGTCCAAATCCTTGGGCGTCCAATCCAAACTTGCCATCAAAAAATCAATGGCTGGCATGAGGGTAATACTGTGATTTTTCTTGATATTAATCGTCGTCTCGGCAAGAACCTGCTTGTCCTCTAAAATAGCGAGAGAAAGAGCCTTGCTGGACGTATCAAAAGCTAATACTTTCATAACACATTCCTATCTTTTTGTCTGCTTACTATTATACTACAAAAGCTGGCACATGGGAATTTTCTTTGCCCCCAAACAAAAATGCCTATACTTAGCTAAAAAATAATTTAAAAAATGCTCACTTTTCCTTTTCTTTTCCGAATATAAAAGTGAACAAGAAAAAAGGAGGAAAGTTCAATGACAAATTTTGACGTTCTTGACAATCAATTTTTATCCTTATCTGAAAATGAATTATCAGATATTGATGGCGGTCTCGCTCCCTTGGTTATCTTTGGAGTAGCAGTATCTTGGAAAGCTATTGCAGGTGGAACAGCACTTATAGGTTCTGGTTTGGCAGCTGGTTATTTTTTAGGAGGAGATTAATATGATGAAAGATTTGAACAACTATTGTGAAATTTCTAATAAGGAATTGCAAGAAATAAAGGGTGGTTTTGGTGTAGGTGTTGGTATCGCTTTATTTATGGCAGGTTATACCATTGGAAAAGACCTTCGTAAAAAGTTTGGTAAGTCATGCTAGATAAAAAACACATTTTTAGAAGGATAAATTTTATTATCTTTATCTCTTATAGTTTGCTCAGCATTCTCAATGATTTAAACATTACTACTATCCCTTTACCAATCGATTTATCTGTTTGTATTGTTTTGTTTTTAGTCTTCAACTCTATTTTTGAGCAGAAGAATCATTAATATAAAGCTAATAAGCTCTGAAAATTCCATTGTCATGTCATTTTAGAAAAATGCAAAGACCACCTCATCTTGATAGATGGGGTGGAATTTTCTTTGCCCCCAAACAAAAATGCCCCAGCATAAGCAGGGCATCTAAGCATTTAATCCAAAATAAAATACAAACCAAACGACATAAGTTACGAGGAGGAGAAAAAGCGAGTAGAGAGTCACAAAGGTAATCTTCCACAAGAACTTGGTTTGTCGTCGTTCCAGTTTGGCAAATAGAAGATTCCCCGCATAAACGCAAGCAACAAAAACAATAAAAGCTACCAAACGAGCTCCGATAGCAAAAGCAAATAAGTTATACACGGGGCAACCTCCTTGACTTAAAATCTATATGGAATTATGACAAACAATAAAACTCATTTCCATTTTCAAAATAACATATTTTCTTTATTTTTGCAAACGATTACCAAAAAAATCGTCCTGTGACTTTCTCGTTTCCGTCTTTTACTAATTTTTCATTTTGTGGTATAATTGAAATAATTGTAACGAATCAAGGTCAATCTAGACACAAAATGGAATGAAATCAAGCAAATCTCTGCTAAAAGTTTGGAATAAGCTGACCTGTAAAATAGAAAGGAACTATATGATTTACAAAGTTTTTTATCAAGAAACAAAAGAACGTAGCCCACGTCGCGAAACAACACGCGCACTTTACCTAGACATCGATGCCAGCTCAGAACTTGAGGGCCGTATCGCTGCTCGCCAACTTGTCGAAGAAAATCGCCCAGAGTACAATATCGAGTATATCGAACTCTTGTCTGACAAATTGCTAGATTACGAAAAAGAAACTGGCGCCTTCGAAATTACGGAGTTCTAATATGGCCTACACTCTTAAACCTGAAGAAGTCGGCGTTTTTGCCATCGGTGGTCTGGGAGAAATCGGGAAAAACACATACGGAATTGAATACCAAGACGAGATTATCATCGTCGATGCTGGGATTAAATTCCCAGAAGATGACTTGCTTGGTATCGACTATGTTATCCCTGACTACTCTTACATAGTCGACAATATCGACCGCGTCAAGGCTGTTTTGATTACCCACGGACACGAGGACCACATCGGTGGGATTCCTTTCCTACTCAAGCAAGCAAATGTCCCTATCTATGCTGGACCGCTTGCCTTGGCTTTGATCCGTGGAAAACTCGAAGAACACGGCCTCTTGCGCAACGCCAAACTTTACGAAATCAACCACAATACTGAGTTGACCTTTAAAAATCTCAGGGCAACTTTCTTTAGAACGACTCACTCTATTCCAGAACCTTTGGGGATTGTCATTCATACTCCTCAAGGGAAAATTGTCTGTACGGGTGACTTCAAGTTTGACTTAACACCAGTTGGTGAACCAGCAGATTTGCACCGTATGGCAGCTCTTGGTGAAGACGGTGTACTCTGTCTCCTGTCTGACTCGACAAATGCAGAAATTCCAACCTTTACCAACTCTGAAAAAGTCGTTGGCCAGTCCATCATGAAGATTATCCAAGGCATAGAGGGACGTATCATCTTTGCATCCTTTGCCTCAAATATCTTCCGTCTCCAACAAGCAACAGAAGCCGCTGTTAAGACTGGACGCAAGATTGCGGTCTTTGGTCGTTCTATGGAAAAGGCCATTGTCAACGGAATCGACCTTGGCTACATCAAAGCTCCTAAGGGAACCTTTATCGAGCCAAATGAAATAAAAGACTACCCTGCAGGCGAGGTTCTCATCCTCTGTACAGGTAGTCAGGGCGAGCCAATGGCAGCCCTCTCTCGTATCGCCAACGGAACCCACCGTCAGGTACAACTCCAACCCGGTGATACGGTTATCTTCTCTTCTAGCCCAATCCCTGGAAACACTACTAGCGTCAACAAGCTGATTAACATCATTTCAGAAGCTGGTGTCGAAGTTATCCACGGTAAGGTTAACAATATCCATACATCTGGACACGGTGGTCAGCAAGAGCAAAAACTCATGCTTCGCTTGATTAAACCAAAATACTTCATGCCTGTCCACGGTGAATACCGCATGCAAAAAGTCCACGCTGGACTAGCGGTGGATACTGGTGTTGAGAAAGACAATATCTTTATCATGAGCAATGGCGATGTACTTGCCCTTACTGCAGATTCTGCTCGTATCGCAGGTCATTTCAACGCCCAAGACATCTATGTCGATGGAAATCGTATCGGTGAAATCGGCGCTGCTGTCCTCAAAGACCGTCGTGATTTATCTGAAGACGGTGTCGTTCTGGCAGTCGCAACTGTTGACTTCAAATCGCAGATGATTCTGTCTGGACCAGATATCCTCAGTCGAGGCTTTGTCTACATGAGAGAGTCTGGTGACCTGATTCGCCAAAGCCAGCGTATCCTCTTCAATGCAATTCGTATCGCACTGAAAAACAAGGACGCTAGCGTGCAATCTGTCAATGGTGCCATTGTCAACGCAATTCGCCCCTTCCTTTATGAAAATACAGAACGTGAACCGATCATCATCCCTATGATCCTCACACCAGATGAAGAATAAAGCAAGAAAACAGCCCCGATTTTTCGGAGCTGTTTTTCTCTATGCTTTCTTTTGAGATTAAAACTCAATAAAAATCGAAATCAGACTAGAAAGCTAGGCGAAAGCATAACTTGAGTTAGCTCCCATAGTTCGGGGAACTATGGGAGGCTGGAGATGAATCAAAGCCAAGCTTTGAACTCATTCGTAAGAAGCCGACGACGTATCATTTTGATTTTTGAAGAGTTTTAGAAATACTACGATTTTTACCTTCCAAATACACCATCAAAATAGAAATATCTGCTGGGTTTACTCCCGAAATACGACTGGCTTGGCCGATGGTTTCTGGATTGATGAGTTTGAACTTCTGACGAGCTTCGGTTGCGATAGAATCAATGTCATCCCAATCAATATTGGCTGGAATGCGTTTTTCTTCCATACGTTTCATCTTGGCAACCTGGTCCATGGCTTTGGAAATATAGCCTTCGTATTTGATTTCTGTTTCAATCAATTCGATAATCTTGTCATCCAAGTCCTCTGCTGCTGGGCCGATGAAGGCCACCACATCTTGGTAAGAAACTTCTGGACGGCGAAGGAATTCCTTGGCTGTCACCGCATCTGTCAACGGCTTGAAGCCCATCTCCTCAACCTTGGCATTGGTTTCCTTGACTGGCTTGAGTTTGATACTGTCTAGGCGCTTCATCTCATTATCAAATTGATTTTTCTTGATTTCAAAACGAGCCCAGCGTTCATCGTCCACAAGTCCAATCTCGCGTCCCATCTCTGTCAAACGCATATCGGCATTGTCATGACGAAGAATGAGACGGTATTCAGCACGACTGGTCAAGAGACGGTAAGGTTCAATGGTTCCCTTGGTCACCAAGTCATCAATCATGACCCCGATATAACCATCACTGCGCTTCAAAATCAACTCAGGTTTGTCTTGGACTTTCAAAGCCGCATTGATTCCAGCGATAATCCCTTGGCCAGCAGCTTCTTCATAACCTGATGTTCCATTTGTCTGACCAGCAGTGAAAAGACCTGAGATTTTCTTGGTTTCCAAAGTCGCACGCAACTGGTGAGGCAAGACCATGTCGTACTCAATGGCATAACCTGTTCGCATCATCTCTGCATTTTCCAAACCTTTGATAGAATGAACAAGTTCACGTTGCACATCTTCAGGCAGACTGGTTGAAAGCCCTTGAACATAGACTTCCTCAGTATTGCGCCCTTCTGGCTCAAGGAAGAGTTGGTGACGTTCCTTGTCCGCAAAGCGCACAATCTTGTCCTCAATCGATGGGCAGTAACGAGGCCCCACTCCCTTGACCACACCTGTAAACATAGGCGCACGGTGGAGGTTGTTTTGAATAATCTCATGACTGGTACCATTGGTATAGGTCAACCAGCATGGCACTTGATCCTTGACATAATCCTCATCTCGTGAAGTGTATGAGAAATGATTAGGCGCTTCGTCTCCTGGCTGAATCTCGGTCACATCGTAATTGATAGAAGAAGCCTTGACACGTGGAGGGGTTCCTGTCTTGAAACGACCGATTTCGAGGCCCAGTTCCTTGAGATTGTCAGCAAGGTTAATAGAAGCCAAGCTGTGGTTAGGACCTGATGAATACTTAAGGTCTCCAATGATAATTTCCCCACGGAGGGCCGTCCCTGTAGTCACGATAACAGCCTTAGCAGCATACTCTTGATGGGTCGCTGTACGCACACCGACAACCTTGCCATCTTCCACCAAAATCTCATCAATCATGGTCTGACGAAGGGTCAGATTTTCTTGATTTTCAACTGTCTTGCGCATTTCCTTAGAGTAAAGTTCCTTGTCAGCCTGCGCACGAAGGGCACGGACAGCTGGCCCCTTCCCTGTGTTGAGCATCTTCATCTGGATGTAAGTCTTGTCAATGGTTTTGGCCATCTCGCCACCGAGGGCATCGACTTCACGCACAACAATCCCCTTGGCAGAACCACCGATAGAGGGATTACAAGGCATGAAAGCCAGCATTTCAATATTAATGGTCGCAAGCAGGACCTTACAGCCCATACGGCTAGCTGCTAGGGATGCTTCTACCCCAGCGTGTCCCGCACCGATTACAATAATATCGTATTCTTCAGTAAAATTATAAATCATTTCTTAACCTTTCAAAAATTTCTCGTAAATAAGGAACTAACTTCTCCTCCTCTAGAGCTTGAGCCATAGTAACCCATTTAAAGTGCGTATGCTCTTCAGGATCTAATCTGATAATTGGCTTCTCCCCAACCCACTCTGCTTTATAAACTAAGCGAGTAAAGACAGTATCCTTAGAGGTATCCAGTTGACTATCTTCGTGAAGAAGTTTGAGCGAACTGCTATCTAGCCTAACTCCCGCTTCTTCAATACATTCTCTAAGAGCTCCATCTCGCGGAAGTTCACCCTTTTCAACCCCGCCACCAGGAATATCCCAGTAAGTTGGATAAACATTGGGTTGTCCTCTTTTAATTTCCGAACGCTGAATAAGCAAATAATCATCACCACTATGAACAAGTACATGGGCAATAAGCTTAACCATCCTTTTCTCTCCTATTCCTCAAGATGAATGTGTCTTAGTTGGCCGTCCCAATCGGGTAGGGCTGTTTTTAAAAAGGATGGAACTAGCTGGAGATCCTCAAGTTTATCCAAATCAATCCATTCACAGGGCTGCCTTTTATCATCTTCCTGCATGGTCAATGGGGCATCTTCAAGCAAATCCACCAGATAATGAAACTCGATATTGTGATAGGAAACACCGTCCTGTTCAAAACGATTTTCAACCACAAAAGCTAGTTGCCCAGCTTGAGCTTCGACACCCAGTTCTTCCCTCACTTCACGGACTACCGCGTCTTCCGTGCTTTCATTGACTTGAATCGCACCGCCAATAGTGTAATACTTGCCCTTGTCTTTGGTAACTAGGAGCTTGCGATTTTGGAGAATCAAGGCTGTCGCTCGAACGCCAAAAACCGTATTTCCCACTTTTGTCCGAAAGTCTTGTTGAGTCATTTTTGTCCTTTCCCTTAAACGACACAAAAACAGTCAAAACTCCAAAGAAGTGCAGGACAAAAAAGCCTGCAACATCCATGAGCTTTGACCATCATTTCTATTGCTTTTATTATTGTAGCAAATTGAGAAAATTTGTCAATCTAAATGTACTGACAAACTTGTCCATCTCGATAAGCATTGTCAATCAAGCCACCCCCTAGACACTCATCGCCATCGTAAAAGACGACAGCCTGTCCTGGTGTAATCGCACGTTGTGGCTCTGCAAAGATGACCTCTGCCTTGTCTCCTTTAACATGTACTGTCACCTTAGAATCAGGCTGACGGTAGCGGAATTTAGCCGTACATTCTAACGTAAATTCCTCTGGCATGTCACGAGTAAAGTGAACCTGACTGGCCTCAAGGCTAGTTGACATGAGCGAGTCATGGTAGAAACCTTGGCCGACATAGAGGATATTTTTGCTCAGGTCTTTTCCAACAACAAACCAAGGCGCATTGTCACCACCGTGTTGGCCACCGATACCGAGACCGCCACGCTGACCGATTGTATAGTACATAAGGCCGGCATGCTCGCCCATATCGCGACCATCCACAGTCATCATGCGACCAGGCTGAGCTGGTAAGTAATTGCTGAGGAAGTTTTTAAAGTTCTTTTCTCCGATAAAGCAAATCCCTGTCGAATCTTTCTTCTTAGCAGTCGCAAGACCTGCTTCTTCTGCTAGTCTGCGAACTTCAGGCTTTTCCAAATGTCCCAATGGGAACATGGTTTTTTGAAGTTGTTCTTGCGAAAGTTGACTGAGGAAATAGGTCTGATCCTTGCCATTGTCCACACCACGAAGCATGTGAACTGTCCCATCCTCATCACGCGCCACTCGAGCATAATGCCCCGTCGCTACATAGTCTGCACCCAAGGTCATGGCATAGTCCAAAAAGGCCTTGAACTTGATTTCCTTGTTGCACATAACGTCTGGATTTGGCGTGCGCCCTGCACGGTATTCCGCTAGGAAATACTCAAAAACGCGGTCCCAGTACTCTTTTTCAAAATTGACAGAGTAGTAAGGAATGCCAATCTGGTCTGCTACCGCAGCCACATCCTTGTAATCTTCGGTCGCCGTACAGACGCCGTTTTCATCTGTATCATCCCAGTTCTTCATGAAGATACCGATCACATCGTAGCCCTGCTCCTTGAGCAAGAGAGCCGTCACCGACGAATCAACACCACCACTCATCCCCACGACAACACGTGTTTTAGAGTTATCACTCATGGTAAGTCTCCCATCTATTCGTTTATTTGTACCCCTCAACATTCTATTTACTATGACTTTCAATAGAATTTCTTTGAGTATAGTCATTTCGTTTACTTTTAGGACTAGGCAACGAGTCGCAGGCATAACTTGAGTTCGCTCAATCAGTCTGGGAGACTGATTGAGGTTATAAATCAGACAAGCTCAGCTTGCATCTCATTTCGAGTTAACGACGTAATAAAAGATAAACGAAATGACTAGTTCACGATTGAAGGTCGTGTGTGCTTAACGATTGAAGGTCGCTTGAGCAGTATTCATTATAACACGCTTGGTTGGAGAAGACAAGAAAGAGGCTGATAATCTACCAACCTCTTATTCTGAACCTATCAATCTAGCACTTTCTACCTTCATTCGCTTTCTTAGCAACTGCTATCTGGTATTTCACTTGGCCAAATCCTGTACCTCCCAAGGAATTTCGTCTTTGAACAGCAGTTTTAGGTTGCAAGTAGACATAGATATCCTCGGCAATGAGGGAATGATAGGTTTGCAATTCCTCCAAAGTCCAATCTTGAATATTTTTAGCAGACTTGATAGAGTCTAGCACTAATCTTCCCACAACCTCATGAGCTTCTCTAAATGGCAAGCCTTTCCCTGCCAAATAATCTGCCAACTCAGTTGCATTTGAAAAATCCTTCTCTGTAGACTCTTGCATTTTTTCCTTGTTTACCTGCAAGCTAGATAACATACCTGCCAACACATCGAGGGAATTTAAAATCGTTTCGACCGTATCAAACATTCCTTCCTTATCCTCTTGCAAATCCTTATTATAAGCTAAAGGCAAGGACTTCATGACTGTCAATAGCCCAAACAGATTCCCATAAACTCTGCCAGTCTTTCCTCGAATCAACTCAGCCATATCTGGATTTTTCTTTTGAGGCATAATAGAGGAACCTGTTGTAAACGTATCTGACAAGGTAATGAATTGATACTCAAAACTACACCAATTGATCATTTCTTCGCAAAAACGGCTCATATGCATCATGAGTATGCTGGCATTGGATAGAAATTCTAAGATAAAATCGCGGTCACTAACAGCATCCAAAGAATTTGTATAGGGTTGCTTAAACTCCAGCAAATCGCTAGACAATTGGCGATCAATGGGGAAAGTCGTTCCTGCCAAAGCTGTCGCACCTAGAGGGCATAGGTCTGTATGCTTCTGGTTAAATTCAAAACGTTCACTGTCTCTTTGAAACATATTGTAGTAAGCCATCAGGTGATGGGCAAAACTAATAGGCTGAGCATGTTGCAGATGTGTATAGCCCGGCATGATCGTCTCCACATGATTTTCCGCCAAGTCTAATAAAACACCCTTGAGATGAGCCAGTTTATCTAGGACATAGCCTAGTTGCTCCTTGAGATACAAGTGCATATCTGTCGCAACTTGGTCATTTCGAGAACGAGCTGTATGTAGTTTCCCTGCAAGGGGACCAATTTTTTCTGTCAGCAACACTTCCATATTCATATGAATATCTTCGTTTGTGATATCAAAGTCAAGTTGACCTGCCTCTAGCTCTTCTAAAAGCTCTTTCAAGCCTGCTTGGATCTTTTCTGACTCCTCCAAACTCAAAATGCCCGTCTGACCCAACATCTGAACGTGGGCTAAGGAACCAATCACATCAAATTTAGCTAATTTCTGGTCAAAAGATATACTCGCACCAAAGCGCTCTACCCAGTCTTCGACAGTCCCTTCAAAGCGACCACCCCACAATTTTGTATTCTTAGCCATATCACATCCACCTCTCTAGTCAATCGCCCTATTTGGCGCTTTTTTGAACCTCAGAATGAACCTTGGTTGGAAGTCCCCATAACTTAATAAAGCCAACAGCCGCATCTTGGTCAAAGGTATCTGCACTAGTATACGTCGCCAAATTTTCATCGTAAAGTGAATTTGGTGATTTCCGAGCCACGACCTGAGCGCTCCCCTTATACAGTTTGACTTTTGCAGTCCCATTGACAACTTTTTGAGTCTCTTTAATATAAGCAATCAAGGCTTGTGTAGCTGGACTAAACCACAAAGCATTATAAATGAGATTCGATAATTCATTTTCTATGATTGGTTTAAAATGAGCCACTTCTCTCACAAGCGTCAAATCCTCAATTTCCTTATGAGCTGTCAGCAGGGTCACTGCCCCTGGGCACTCATAGATTTCTCTTGATTTAATCCCCACCAAGCGATTTTCCACGTGGTCAATCCGTCCGACCCCATGTTTTCCAGCTATTTCGTTGAGTTTTTGAATCAAATCTGCCAATTTTAGCCCTTCTCCATTGAGGGAAACTGGAACACCTTCACCAAACTCAATCTCAATGTATTCTGGCGTGTCTGGAGCTTCCTCTGGAGAAGATGTGATACCAAAGGCTTCTTCTGGAGCCTGATTCCATGGATTTTCTAAAATACCACACTCATTGGCACGTCCCCAAAGATTTTGATCGACAGAGTAAGGATTGTCAAGGTCAGCAGGAACAGGCACCCCATTTTCCTTAGCATAATGAATTTCTTCCTCCCGAGACCATTTCCATTCACGAACTGGCGCAATCACTTTTAAATTGGGATCCAAGGCTGCAATGGATACTTCAAAACGTACTTGGTCATTCCCCTTGCCTGTACAACCATGAGCAATTGTAGTCGCTCCTGTCTGATGCGCGATTTCAACCAATTTTTTAGAAATAAGAGGGCGGCTCAAGGCAGATACCAAGGGGTACTTTTGTTCATAGTAGGCATGTGACTGGAGAGCTACTAGCACATAATCTGTAGCAAATTCGTCCTTAACATCAATGACATAAGATTCGACTGCTCCAACCTTGAGAGCTTTATCATGGATGAAATCTAAGTCTTTCCCTTCACCCACATCCATACAAACTGCAACAACATCATAGTCTTTCTTTAGCCAGGTAATAGCAACTGATGTGTCTAAACCGCCAGAATAGGCCAAAATTACTTTTTCTTTACTCATGTTCTTTTCCTTCTTTCTATTTTTCAATGGACGCTTTAAAGGCATCCTCAATGAGTTTGTCTAATTCCCCAGAATCCTTCAACTTTTGAATGGTTTTATCGACTGCTTCTTTCAATTCCTTGCTATCTTTTTTCATAGCGACCGCATAGGAATCATCTTGCTCTTTTTCAAAATTGAGTTCTGCGATTGTTAAATCAGGATTATTTTCCACAAATCCCTTAGCAACTGGTTCTTCAAAGATAACGGCATCCACTTGTCCTGATTTTAAATCTGTAATTAAATTCCCATTTTTAGGCAGAGATACGAGGGAAGAATTTTGTAGCAAATCTTTCGCCATCGTCTCTTGAATCGAACCTTTCTGCACTCCAACCTTTTTCTGCGCCAAGTCGTTTACAGACTGATAAGTAGCCAAGTCTGATTTTTTGACAATGAGCTTATTTTTTGAAGTATAGTAAGGAATGGAAAAGTCGAACACCTTGCTCCGTTCGTCTGTCTTAGAAACACCTGATATGGCAAGGTCGGCTTTTCCTGATTGAACACTAGCCAATACATTGTCAAAGCTCATGGGAGATAGTTCCAATTCGACACCTAGTTCTGTTGCGATAACCTTGGCTAATTCGATATCTGAACCCACAATCTGATTTTTCCCATCAACCACTTTTTGGTATTCAAATGGAGCAAAATCTGGATTGAGGGCTACAACCAATTTTCCTTTGGACTTGATGGCTTCAATTCCAGCCGATTGATTGTTACTACAAGCAAATAGTAGGGGGAGCATCACTAAACCAAACATCGTCATCAACACCTTCTTCATCTTATTCATAACAAAGTCTCCTTTATGTTTATTCCTTTTGGTTGTATAAATAATACACTTATGCTCATCGTTTGTCAAGCCTAAATTGAAAATTTTTTCAGTTTAAAACAAAAAAACCTAGAAATACCACATAAAAATGTCATTCCTAGGCGTATTTATGCTATTTATCTCTGGAAAATATGAGTATTCAGTCAGTCAAATGAAACCAAACGAACTCATTTTCCCTCGCCCAATTCAATGATACGATGACATTGTTGGGCTACATAAGCATCGTGGGTCACAATAATGACTGTTTTCCCCTCTCGATTCATCTCCAAGAGAAACTTCAAGACCAAATCTCTATTTTCAGGATCCAGCGAACCTGTCGGTTCATCAGCTAAAATCAGCTGGCTGGGTTTTAAGATGGCTCTAGCAACTGCAATTCGTTGTTGTTCACCACCAGACAACTCGGAGACCTTTTGATGCAAAGTAGCTGGCAAACCTACTCTCTCTAAAATCTCTTCCACCTTTTTGAGCTTGTCTTTCTTGGACAATTTCACATATTTCAGCGCCAGCATGAGATTGTACTCGACCGTTTCATCATCAATTAGGGCAAAATTTTGAAACAGATAAGAGATATGTTCACGGATTATTGTTTGTGATTTAGCAGAATTGACCGCTAGATTTGTCTGACCAAAAATCTCATACCGTCCGCTATATTCACCATCTATCAAACCTAATAAATTTAACAAGGTCGACTTACCACTGCCACTTTTTCCAACGATGGCAACTAAATCCCCCTGACCAATCCTGAGAGACAAGTTATCCAAAATCACTTTTCCCCCAATGGTTTTGGTAATATTTTTCAACTCAATCATAAGATGCCCCCTTTCAATAACTCTACTAGACTTTTTTTCTCCATCCTAGAAGCCAAGGCTAGCACAAATAGTATATCCAAACATGTAAAACCTGCAAACAGCAGAAGTGGCAAGAACGCATGGGCAAAGAAAATCAAGACTAGAAGAGGGAGACTATAGCCCAGCAAGAGCAGAACTAAGAGAGCGCGGTAGCGATCGACCAGTTTCCACCCCATAAACTTCTTGGTAATGATATCCCTGCGCTTCAACAAGAAAGTAGTAACGAGTAAAAAGTAGGAGACAATCATACTGAGAAGAGCAAATAAGGCAAAAAGAACGTTAAAATTACGAACAGAATCCCGATAGGTATCGATCATCTCCTCTTGAATTGCTTGAATCGATGAAAATTTTAAATAGCTACCATCAGATAAGTTATCGACTAACTCTGTAATCACTTTTTGATTTTGTTCTGTATTTTCAACTTTCATCGGATTGTTTAAACCTGTCGTTGACAAGTGAGTCTTTTCTTCCCACATCATGTCTTGATCATTTACCAGACTAATGATTGGATTGTGGAGATTTTCCTTTCGCTCATTATTATAAGGGAAGAAAGACCAATCTCCTTCATAGTAGGCAATTTCTACATCCATATCTTCTATTGTTTGCTTCTGCTGATCTTCATACCTCAGAGAAAGATAGGCTATGGATTTTCCCAAGAACTGATTCTTGCCTTCTTGTCCTTTGTCACTAGCTGGCATCAAAATCACTTTTTTAGTGCCGGCATCTGGTAACTTAAAGCCCTTACTCTTTAGAAAATTGCTATTAGCATAGTAGACATCTACCTCATCAGGCAGTTGGTAGTGCTGCACTTGTTCTGCTTTGATGACTGGTTTGATAGGAAGACTCGTACTTCGCACATAGTTTACTTGTGTTTTTGCTAGCAAGTCTTGATAAAATTGGTAGAAATAATCTGTAGATTTCCCTGACCCTGCTAGCTCTTCTTGCCACAGATTATCATTGAGTTTGAAGGTTTCTAAGGTCAGGTAATTGCCTTGGCTTACCCACTGTTGCTGATAAGCAAGTTCTTTGTTTTCTTGTTCTAGACTTCTACCTACCCCAATCAGTAAGGCCGTCAGTAAAATAGTTGTCCCTATTTTCATCACATAATTGAAGATGAGACCAAGTTTGACAGATGAAAAACCTTTCAACATGGAACTGACTGTCATTTTCTGAATCATCAGGTAGGTCAGCCAACTGATGAACAAATACAACTGTAAAAGCAGAAATTGGGATAAGAGTAAACTTGGAAACAAAAGTTTTGGTCTGTAGTCCAGCACTAAAAATAGTCCCAAGTCAATGATAAGACTTCCACCCAAGAGAAGATAAAAATTAGTCTTTACAAAACCAGCTAAAATCGCCCTGCTTTGAAAACCAAGTAACTTTTGAACCCCCACTCGTTTCATCTCCATCATCGGCTGATAAACTGTCATTAAAATCACAAGCAAGATTGCTAAGATAAAGATAATGATAGATAGTAACAAAGCTTGATTTAGCACTCCAACCTGACTTCGGTAAGTGGGTTCTAATAAAATCGTCTTATCTATCTGGAAAAAATCACTCCACTTTTGTAGAATGGTATCACGATCTATCTCTTTGCTGGAGGTAATCATATAGCGCCCATTTACAGTATGAGATTTATCCTCAATATAGGATTGGAAGGTCTGGAGTCGAATGAGTTTCACCTTTAAAAAGGTGGGAATGGTTCCTAGATTATTGGGAAGGTTCTGGTTGCTGTAGACTCCCTTCTCATTCTTTGAAAAATCAAGAGAAGTCAGACCGAACTCCTGATAGGGGAAGGTTTCCTTATCAAAAACACCAGCCTTGACCACCTCATCGCCATTATCTACTTTGATAATAGAGACCTTGTCTTGACTTGTAACCTCTTCAAAAAACTGGAGAATAGTTTCTGTCGGTTTAGTGACATCTTTCAAGTACAAGTCAAATGAATAAGCTGTCTTACCCATCTCCTGAATCCGCACTATTTCTCGTGTAACATTTACATTCAGGACAAAAAACGTAGTACACAGCAAGAGCAGGAGCATACAAAGATGACTGATTTTTTTCATAGAGATACCTCCCGTGAAGAGACGAAACTGGGAAAAACTAACTTTCCAATAAAACCACATAGTGATTCTCTCAGCTTAATTGTGTTCAAGGCTGCAAACACTGCGTGGCTTTTGAATATTTAGAGGTTAGTTTTTTGGGCAATTGTCAATCAGAATGTTCTTTTATCTGTCAATAATCCTAGAAAATCTTGTCGTTTCAAGTCTGAGAAATGTTTGGTAGAGAGACTTCCCTTTTGAAGTCCATCATCTCTAACCTGCAAATAATAGCTATGTTGGCTTGTTTTAATTGTCAAAAAATCGCCAAATATAAAAACTCTTTTCCAGTTGCGAATCTCAAATTCTTTCATCTCTGATTTTGGAATGCGGATAAGTCCTTGCCGCAAATCACGATGATGCTCACTTGTGAAAGTCATCCCATTCCCAAGATTTCTTATTAGTAGTTCATCTGGAGTTACCATCACCAGCGCTATTTTAGTTAAGAAAATTTCAACTGTTGGTGGTAAAATCGCCAAGTTGAACCAAGGATGTAGGTAGCGATACGCTAAGAAATAATGAGGCTCCTCACCCAATCCTAGTTGTTTATATAAGGCCTTGACCTCACTATCTAACCTCGCTTCAAAAGACACATCCGAATGCTCTTCTTCCTTCCTCTGATTAAAATAACGCATCCAGACTAGAAAACCTATAAAGACTATAATAAATATTCCTGATAAGAGATATTTTACATTGTAGTTCATCACTTAACCTCCTGATTCACTACTCCGCCCAAAGCAGAGGCCTATTTATTTTGAAAATAGTTCCATAACAACTTTAAATAAGACTGGTAAGATTGTCAAACTAGAATTCTTTCTTTTCTAGCTACATCATAATTCTCGACTAAATACAAAGTTAAGGTCACTGAATTTGTCAACGCTTGCACACCTCCCGTTTCACCTATATTATAAATCAACATATATAACCTGTCAAGCAATTAAAGCAAATATTAAATGTTTTCAAAAAGAAGAATTATAGTTATATTTTACACATAAAAAAGATAGCTTTTGCTATCCTTATACATTATCTGACTGCTTATCCATTAGATATTGTTCCACCTTGAGCGCCTTGACTTCATTATTTTCAATTAGATAAAGCACCTTAGCTTTCATATAATAGTCCTTAGCAACAGAGATATCAAGATCTTCTGTTACATTTCCCAATAAACAATATAAATCTGCTAACCTAAAGCTACTATGATATTTGTTACAAAATTCAATTATCTCCAATAATAGCGCTCTGGACTTATCCATCTCCTCCTGTTTCCAAAGGTGGTAACAATAATTGTATTTTATTTTGATATACAACTCAATTTGTTCACGCACACTAGTATCGATTTTTGAAAGGGCTACGGAAACCTGATCATATAGTTGCTCAAATTTCTCCTTATCCTCATCATAGCCTAAGAAAATCAGCAGGGTATTCAAAATATATAAGTAATCCACTTTATCAATACTAATCCTACTAAGGATGTCCTCTATTTTTGAAATAGCTAGTTTTAATTGATGTTCACATTGATAAGTTAGAATGGCATCTATCCAGTCCAGATAAATCTTTTCATCAAAAGATAAAGAAGTCTGTTGCTTTCTCTCTCCCTCAAAAGCATATTTCAAAGAGGCATAATCTTGATTTTCCAATAATGTTTCAGACAATCTCTTGAAAGCAGACAAGCCTAGAAACTCTTTCGAAATTTCTCCTGAAAAGAAATAGTCCATATTTAAGCCCATTTTTTCAGATAATTTATATAACAAATCTGCTCCTGGCATATATTTGCCTTGTTCCATTCGACTTATCTGAGTTTGTTGGCAAATTCCTTCTGCCAACTCTTTTTGCGACCACCCCAACTCTTTTCGCTTATTTTTTAATCTTGTTGCTAATAATGCATGCATGCTAACCACCACTATTTATATTCTATAAAAACATTATACTACTTTTTTGAGAAGATTATATCAGATTGTCTACATAGTGTGAACAGGATTCTAAAAAGGAAAGAAAAAAGAGCTATTCAAAGCTCTTTCCCCTATTTCTTAATACCAGCCGTTGTTAAGCCAAAAGTTTTTAGCGGCTGACCATGAACCGTAACGTCCTGCAACGTAAGCATCTGCTACACGTTCTTGGTTTTCAGCTGAGTAGTCACCGTTCAAGTATGAATCTGTCAATTGGTAACGTCCAATGTATTGACCGTTTGTAGCTGTATAGCTACCACCTGATTCTTTTTGTGCAATCCATTCTTTAGCTTCTGCTTCAGATCCGCTTACAGTTGCGGCTGGTGCTGAAGTTTCTGCTGTAGCAACAGTTTCTTCTGCTACAGGAGCGCTTGCAGCTGGTGCTGCTTCTTCTACTACTTCTGTAGTTTCTGCTACTGGAGCTGAAACAGTTTCATCTTGAGCAGCTGGTGCTGCATAAGTAGCTGGCGCTGGTGTTGCTGCTGGTGCTACTGGACCGTCGATAACCAACTCTTGACCAACATAAATCATATGGATGTTGTCAATGTGGTTGTTTTCTGCCAATTTCTCAACAGTTGTGTTGTGAGTTTCAGCGATTTCTGAAAGTGTATCACCTTCTTTAACAGTGTAAGTTGATGATTCTTGAGCAGATACAAATGATGGAGCAAATACTGCAAACAAGGCAGCTACTCCTGCAAGAGTTGTTTTAATCTTTTTAGTTGTTGATTTCATATTTGAAAATTCTCCTTCTTTCTATACTTCTATCATACCCTTTAAATATTACTATTTCTTAACACTTTTATGTAGAAATATTACAAAATTATTTTTTATTTCCCTAAATAAGCCATTTTTGTCATAAAAGTCGCTATTTTATGCTGTTTGTGGCATTAAAAAGGTTTTCATCCACAATTAAAGCCAAGCCCCTCATTCTTTGATATAATAGAGATAAGAATTTTTATAAGGGGAAACTGATGAAATCACTTCGTTTTCAATCTGTCTTTGATATCATCGGACCAGTTATGATTGGCCCATCTAGTAGCCATACAGCTGGTGCTGTTCGTATTGGGAAGATTGTCTCTTCCATTTTTGATGATACTCCGACAGAAGTCGAATTCCAACTTTTTAACTCATTTGCCAAGACCTATCGTGGTCACGGAACAGACCTAGCCCTTGTTGCAGGTATTTTGGGCATGGATACAGATAATCCTGAAATCCCAAATAGTCTGGAGATTGCCAACAAGCGCGGCATCAAGATTGTCTGGACCATTCAGAAAGACAGTAATGCTCCTCATCCAAACACCACTAAAATTACCGTCAAAAATGCTCACAAGACCATCAGTGTGACTGGTATTTCTATCGGGGGAGGGAATATTCAGGTAACCGAACTCAATGGCTTTGCCGTCTCTCTCAATATGAATACACCGACTATCATCATTGTTCATCAAGATATTCCAGGTATGATTGCCCTCGTAACAGAGGCTCTTTCACGCTATGGTATCAATATCGCCCAGATGAATGTTACTCGTGAAAAAGCTGGTGAAAAAGCCATTATGATTATCGAAGTTGACAGTCGCAACTGTGATGAGGCCATCGAAGAAATTCGAAAAATCCCTCATCTCCACAATGTCAATTTCTTTAAATAGGAGGAAACATGTTTTATTCTATCAAAGAATTGGTCGAGCAAGCAGATCTGGACTTTCAAGGAAATGTCGCAGAACTCATGATTACCACAGAGTTTGAATTGACCGGTCGCGAACGTGAAGAAGTCTTCCTTCTCATGGAACGCAATCTGGAAGTCATGAAAGCCTCTGTCCAACTTGGCCTCAATGAAAATAAATCTCGTAGTGGTCTGACAGGTGGAGATGCTGCCAAATTGGATCACTACATCAAAAACGGAAAAACTCTGTCAGATTACACAATTCTCTCTGCTGCCCGAAATGCCATTGCAGTCAATGAACACAATGCCAAAATGGGCTTGGTTTGTGCCACTCCGACCGCAGGAAGTGCTGGCTGTCTGCCCTCAGTTCTAACAGCTACTATTGAAAAATTAGACCTCAGCCACGAGCAACAGCTGGATTTCCTCTTTGCTGCCGGTGCCTTTGGACTAGTCATCGCAAACAATGCCTCTATCTCAGGTGCTGAAGGTGGCTGTCAGGCCGAGGTTGGTTCGGCCTCTGCTATGAGTGCTGCAGCCTTGACTCTAGCTGCCGGTGGAACACCTTATCAGGCCAGTCAGGCCATTGCCTTTGTCATTAAAAATATGCTGGGCCTCATCTGTGACCCTGTTGCCGGCTTGGTTGAAGTTCCCTGCGTCAAGCGCAATGCTATGGGAGCTAGCTTTGCCTTCATCGCAGCAGACATGGCCTTGGCAGGTATCGAATCTAAAATTCCTGTGGATGAAGTTATCGATGCCATGTACCAAGTAGGAGCAAGCATGCCAACTGCCTTTCGTGAAACAGCTGAAGGTGGACTCGCTGCCACCCCTACTGGTCGTCGCCTCCAAAAAGAAATTTTCGGAGAATAAGCTTATCAAATAGGAGAAATCATGACCTCTATCACAGCTATCTTTTTCGACCTAGATGGAACCCTCGTTGATAGTTCTATCGGGATTCACAATGCCTTTACCCATACCTTTAAGGAGCTAGGAGTACCTAGCCCTGATGCCAAAACTATTCGTGGTTTTATGGGGCCGCCCCTCGAAAGTAGTTTTGCGACTTGCCTTCCCAAAGAACTAATCTCTGAGGCTGTTCAGATATACCGTTCTTACTACAAGGCAAAAGGAATCCATGAAGCTCAACTCTTTCCTCAGATTGTAGACTTGCTTGAGAAGTTATCGAGCAATTACCCTCTTTATATCACCACTACAAAGAATACTCCAACCGCTCAAGACATGACTAAAAATTTGGGAATCCATCATTTCTTTGAGGATATTTATGGTTCCAGCCCTGAAGCACCCCATAAGGCAGATGTCATTCGCCAAGCCTTGCAGACACATCAACTAGCACCAGAACAAGCCATCATCATCGGAGATACCAAGTTTGATATGCAGGGGGCTCAAGAAACAGGCATTCAGAAATTGGCCGTCACTTGGGGATTTGGAGAACAAGCAGATCTACTAAACTATCAGCCTGATTATATCGCTCACAAACCCATAGAAGTTTTGGAGTATTTTCAATAACATAGACTGGGCAACAACCCCATTTCAGAAGAAAATGGAGCAAGTTTCTACATAACAAAGCGCATATTACCAAGGTTCTTCTGTACTGACCCCAAAAGTTAGACAATTAATTTATCCGAAGGATTTAGTTCTGTATTGCACAGGGCTAAGTCCTTTTAGTTTTACCTTAATTCGTTTATTGTTGTAGTAATCAATATAGTCTACAATA